>JADDQY010000033.1 GCA_016781135.1 Actinomycetota bacterium | reverse complement strand
CTTCCGCACCCTGCTAAGACAACCCGACGTCGATCGGCCTGCTCGACGAGGCGACCGGTTTGTCTGTTCTCGGTCGACTCCTTCGGCGCGATGCTGCCCGAGGCGACCGAGGACGCTTCCCAGGTCCCCCACGACGCCCTGGTCGGCGGGATGCGAGCGTGGGCCGCGGCCGACTCGCCGTGGACGTTGCTGGTGGACCGGGGCCGTTTCGACGACGTGCTCGACGGAGTGAGGCGGCTGCAGCCGACCCGCATCTTCTCCTCGCATCTTCCTGCGGCTAGCGGGACCTCGCTCGAGCGGTTCCTCGAAGTGCTGCGCTCGGTGCCCGACGCCGAACCGGAGATGGCGCCGAGCCACGAGGAGTTCGCCCTCATGGTCGAAGCCAATGTGACCCCGCCGCGAGGTCAATCGGTCGGGAGCTAGGAGCGGCGTAAAAGAGCTGGCGCGGCGTTGCGCCATGACCGAGCGACGGCCGACCCCGGCACTCGGCGACGACCTTCGATGGCTCCGATGATGTGATCGTTGAACGTCTCCAGCTCCTCCGCGGGGATCCGGTGCTCCGCCAGCTCGCGGCCGCCAGCTTCGTGGCCTCATGGTGTGAGATGTAGTCGTCGTCAACCTCGAATCGCAGCACGTAGCCGACGGCGCCGTTCGCCTCGTCCTTGGTTTTCCAGTCGCGAGCGATGCTCGAGTTCGACGCCACCGCTGGCCAGCTGACAGCAACCCCCTGTCCGGCGGCCGCGCCCCGGCGGGCTCGGCACCCAATCGGCACGAAAGGAAGCGCTCGATGGCCAAGCGACGCCCCCGGCGAATGGCCGGCGCCGACGTCATCGCTCGTGAGCCCTCGTGTTTGAGCGCACGTCGTCAAGTGCGAGCGTCAGCGACAGGAGCGTCGCCAGCGCGCTGGTGCAAATGGACGCCACCTCCCGTGGGGAGAGTGGCAAGGAATCGATCAGGGCGTCGAGATCGTCGTTGTGCGTGGGGTCGACCGCGGCATGCTGCTCCAGCGTCCGAAACGCTGCGGGCGGAAACGCCGTTCGCTCTCGCCAGGCACGGATGCTCTCCGGGGTTGGGGGCTGCCCCTCAAGCACCGCTATGTAGCCGAGGAGAGAGACCGGGTGGTCATGGTGGATCCAGTAGTACTGCGCTCCAACCGCCGCAGCCACATGGGGTGACGGGAGGCGCCTCAGCACATCAGCCCGATCCACTCCGATCGTCTCCAAGTCTTCGAGGAGCCACTCGTCGTGCCCCGCCTCTTCCTCGATGTGCTGCTCGAAGTACGTGCGCAGGCCGGCCGCGAGAGGGTCACCATGGACGAGCGCGCCGAGTCGGTCGTGGGCCACTTCCATGAGGGGGACGCTGGCGCGCATGATGCTGTGAAGCAGCACCAGATAGTCGACGTACTGCAGGTCATCGTCACCGCCCGCTCGAGGGATGCCGAGGGGGTGCGAGCCAGCAAGGGTGACCCGCTTGCGAACCCTCACGCTGTTCGGAACGGGGGCCACGTCAGTCAGCAGTAGACGCGGAAACCGCGAACCAAGCCGCTGCTAGAACATCCATTCCTCTGGTCCCATGAGCTCGAACAAGCGTGCCCCAAAAGTGCCCAGGAACCTCAGCTCCTCGTCTGAGTAGTCGGCGATGGCGTCCACGAACTCCTGGAATTGCCACGGGGCCTGATCCCGAGGGATTCCCGCTGCTTTCAAAGCAGACCAGGGGTCGGACTGGAAGGCCCGACGCGCAGCTGCTCGCCCAAGGAGATGCATGAGCGCGTCCAGGCACTGCAGCTTGTCGTTTGGCTCGGGCCCTGCGGGCACATTGTCACTCACGAAGTTCCTCCTGGGTGCGGATCGTCTTGGGCGGGCCTACGACAGACAGGGCGGGTGGCTGGGACATCCAGCCCGAATCGCCTCAAGCTCGTCTTTGGCACGCCGAGAAGACACCAGGCTGCCCTTCTGCTCGTACAGCCGCAAGGCTTCGTGAATCCGCGACACCGCCTGTTCTTGACGGCGCGCGAGCCCGGCGATCTCGGCGGCGTCCATCAGGGCGTCTCCCTGCAGCTGCAGGCAGTCGGTGGCCATGGCCAGGGCCAGTGCCTCCGCGCCGAGGCCTTCTCCCTCGTCCAGGGCGCTACGGCGGCACGCCACCTTGGCTCGGACGCTTCGTCCGATCACCTGCGAGTAGACGTCGTCAGCCCCGGCGGTTTCTTGGCTTATCCGCGCGAAGTCCTCGGCCTCGCCGAACCGGCCTTGCGCGTAGAGCGCCTGAGCCAGGAAACCGGCGATGGTCGAGAGCCAGCCGCTCTCGCCCATGTCCCGCACGGCGTCGTAACCCCGCCGCAGCTCGCGCTCCGCGGCGTAGGGGTCGCCGGTCAGGAGCTCCACCCAACCTTGGAGCTGAGCCACCGCCCCGGCGGCCCACAGCCGCAGACCCAGGTCCTCGAAGATCGGCCTCGCCTCCGCGACCATCCGCCTGCCGTGTTGGACATTGCCTAGCATCGCCTCGAGCGCACCGCGGATCGCGAGCACGCACCCCTCGACCTTGCGGTCTCCGTCGGCTCGGGCGAGGATGTCGTCGCATCGACGAACGGCTTCTGAGGCGGGTGTCGGTCCCAAGAACAGCGACAGCGGCAACCAGGAGAGGTTCTCCAGCTCCTCGCGACGGTCGCCGGCCCGATGGGCGTGAAAGGCCGCCCTCTCCATCGCCTCCACGGCTGATGCGTAGGTTCCTTGAACCACATCGATTAGGCTGAGCAAGCGCCAGCTCCGCGCCAGCCCGACGTTGTCGTTCATCTCCTCGAACGTAAGTATGGCATTGTGGACGTCAGCTCTAGTCCCCGCCCCGCCCTCCGGTTGCGTGAACAGGCGCTGCGTCGCCCGTATGAGCACGGCGTGCTCCCGAGCGACGCGGTCGTCATGGGCGTCGGCGAGCGCGAACGCTTCTTCGAGCGCTGCGCCCGCCCGCTCGAACTCCGCCGTCATTATGAGTGCCTCGCTCACCTTGGGAAGAACGTCGAGACGATGAGCGTCCCCCTCGGGCAGGAGCTCTAGCGAACGGGAAAGGAGGTTGGCCGCGGCCACCATGTCCCCGCGACTGAACGCCTTCCCGCCGGCGGTAGTCAGGCGGTCGGCGCCTCGCCGGGCCAATGCTCGACTGTGATCGTCGATCGGCCGCAGCGCCGTCCGGTAGAGGTAGGCGTGCTCGAGGTGGTACCCCAGCAACTCCTCGTACTCGCCGACACGCGCTGCCGCCTGCGTCCGCTCGAACCAGTCGGCGAATAGCTCGTGCAGCACAGCACGAACCTCCTTCGATGTCGAGGAGTACGCCGCATCTCGCATGAGCGCGTGAGAGAAGGCGAGAGCCTCGCCTCGCGACTCTGATGGGCCGGGACGCAGGAACTGCTTGTCGAGAAGTCGGCGGAGGATTGCCTTGACTTCCGACGCCGGGTAATCGCGAAGCAACGCCAGCACCGCCTCGACCGAGAAGGACGTTCCCACGACGGCAGCTGCCTCCACCACCCGCCGCTCTTCAGAGTCGAGCCGGTCGAGTCGAGTTGCCAGGAGGGATTGAAGGGTCGGTGGGACGCGAACGTCCTCCATGCTCGCCGTGGGGACCCACCGCCCCTCGTCGTGGCGGAGCCAGCCAGCGTCCATCAACATCGACATCGTCTCTTGGATGTAGAGAGGGTTGCCCTGAGCGGCCGCGAGGATGCGGCTGAGCGCTCGATGCGCCAGCTTGTCGCCGCTGAGGATGTTCTCGACGAGTAGCTCGCTGTCGCGCTCGGACAGTGGTTGCAGCTGTATTCGCGAAACGTTCGCCCGGCTCTCGCCCCAGTCGGCGTCGCGGTCGAGGAACTCGGTGCGAGCCGTACAGCAGACGAGGAGGGGAACGTCTCGCTCCCTCTCGGTGATGTCCTGGAGGAAGTCGAGGAGGGCAGGCTGCGCCCAGTGGATGTCCTCGAGCACGACGACGAGCGGCGTGCGGCGGGCCACTGAAGCCAAAAGCTTCCGGACAGCCCAGAGAATTTCGTCCGCCGCGGCAGCGACTTCACTCACCCCGAAGAGCTGTCCGAGCTGCTCGACGCCGACGCCGACGTCGCCTTCGTCCGCCTGTTCCAGGAGAGAGACGAGTTTGGTCCCCGCCTGGAGGTAGGAGTCGCCGCCGACAACTCCGGCGAGCTCCTTGACGACCTCCACGACGGGCCAGAAGGTGATGCCCTCCCCGTACGACGGGCAGTGACCCTGGACGACCCTCGCCTTGGCCTTGATGGAGCCAAGGAACTCGGCGATCAGTCGCGACTTTCCGATTCCGGCGTCTCCGAGGACGAGCACGAGATGGCACGCCTGGGACCTAACGGCTCTCGCCAGCGCCGTCTCGAGAGCCGCCTGCTCGCGAGCCCGGGCCACCATCGGCACGTCGAAGCGACTCACCCGCCATGACGCGTCCGTGCGGAGGCCGACTAATCGAAAGGCCGGCACCGCCTCGCTCTTTCCCTTGAGGGTCAGCGGGTCCAGCTTCTCGACCTCGACCGCTCCCTCGATAAGTCGATGGGTCTCAGGACCGAGGAGGATCTCGTCGGCGGGAGCGGCCTGCTCCAGTCGCGCCGCCACATTCACGGCGTCGCCGAGAACTAGCGAACCGCCTTCAAGCCCGGTCGCGACCTCGCCGGTGTTGATTCCGGTCCGCACCCTGATGGTCATGCCCCATTCACGCTCGAACTCCTGGTTCAGGCGAGTGAGCGTGTCGCGCATCTCGAGAGCCGCCTTCACCGCCCGAAACGCGTCCTCCTCGTGGACGTGTGGGATGCCGAAGACGGCCATGATCGCGTCGCCGATGAACTTCTCGACCGTGCCCCCGTGCCGTTCGATGACACCCTTCATCTCCGCGAAGTAGCGGTTCATCACCGCACGAAGGCGTTCTGCATCCATGCCCTCGGCGAGGCCGGTGAAGCCGGCCAGGTCGGTGAAGATGATCGTAATCAGCTTGCGGACGGACACCCTAGAAGCCAGGGTCAGCTGTGCTCCGCAGTTGGAGCAGTACCGCGAACTATCAGGCTGTTCCACGCCGCACTTCTGGCATCCCAGCACAGCCCCGGAATGGTAGCCGAGTGGGCGAAAGAGCGCCATGAAGATGAGGACTTGGACGGGTGGATGCGGGCCGGACCTCGCGGGTCCACGGCAGGGTGGGGCGTCTCGCTACGGGTCGAAAAGGGGGACTCCTCGGGTTCCTGTGGGCGCGAGGGCCACGACGGCGCCCTGCAGGCTATACACGGTGGCTTGCGAGGCAACCAACTCTCCAGCCTCTATGGCAGCAAGAACGCGTCGTAGCGCGTCCGAAAGGGCGAGCACCTCAGCGCGCTTCATTGCTCCGTCTTCCACCGGCTGGACCGACTGGCATCTGGGATCCCGGTCCGGCGTGCCGCCTCCCGCGGACCATGGTCGGCGTAGATCAGGAGGGATTCGTTCCTCAGCTCACGTCCTCCTCGCTGGCCTGTTGCAGCGCCAGCCGGACGATGCCGGGGACCTCGTTCGACCAGACCTGGCATACCAACGACTCTGGCGCTCCTGCTGCGACCAGCGCACTCTGCAGAGACTCGAGGAATCCCCGCAGGACCTGCGCCAGCATCTCGCCCTGGCGCTCGGCCAGCTTCACTCGACGCTCGTCGAGGCCAGCGTCGATGGCCAGCTTGGAGATCCGAGCGCTTTTGTCGGTCCACTGCCCCAGCAGGTCGACCGCCACGTGCGGGACGGC
>JADDQY010000011.1 GCA_016781135.1 Actinomycetota bacterium | reverse complement strand
GATCAAGCAATCCGCTCCCCAGATCCTGACAACGAAGTAGTGCAATTTCGCGACATCTGCCGCGCCTCGCCTTCGAATCACGCCGTTCGCCGGTCCTCGTCGTTGCCGGTAGGGTAGCGCTGCTCCTTTCTCTCCTGCGCCTTGCAAACGCACGACAACGCCTTCGAGGAGCGCGAGTTTTCCGTGGTCGGGCGTGGCCGGGGTCCGCGTCGGCGTCACTCGCTAACCGGCGCTGATGGGCGGTGACCCGCACGAGTTCGTGCCGAGTGAGCGCATCGGCCTCGAGACGTCGTTACCGTGCGCCACATCGTTGCCGGAGTGGTGCGGTTGCTGGAGGACCTGCAGCGCGCGGGCCGAGGTCCACCGCTGCCGGGCCCACCGCCGATCAAGCCAGCGCCGCAAACGATCGCAGGGGCAGGACCGAGCGGCGCGGCGCCAGCGGGCCTCAGCGCGAACACCTCGACGTTCAACGAGGCGCGCCTCGGTGATTCGTCACGAAGCCGCCTCGGCATGTGAATCGGTGGATCGAGAAACTAGGCATGCCGGAGTCGCTCGCGGACCACCGCAGCGTCGCCGACCAGCAGGTCGCCGCTCCCGTTGTGATAGTCCGACCGCGGTGTGCGGTCACCTCTTTGATGACGATGTGAGGATGTTCACCGCGGCGCGGTGTCACCAGGTTTGACGGCCGCCGTCGCCTCGTCGAGTTTGGCGAGGAGGCTCTGGCCAACGCGGGCCTCGATGTCGCCGTCGGCCAGGAACCGGGTAACCGATCCCCTTAGCGACTCGAGCAGACCTGCGCGGCGCTGAGGCCATGATGCGCCCGGTTGCGCTACAGGAATCACCGCTGGCCGTCCTCCTGCCATACGAGTTGACAGGAAGGCGTCGTGGGCCAGCAGCGGACGCGTCCCAGCGACCCCGCCCGGCCCCGCCGCCGATTGCCGGTGGTGACGATGGACTACATGAAGTTGCGGGTGTGCAGGGCGGAGAGATCGGCCGCCTCCTGGGCCGGGAAACCCAGTCGCACCAGGCGACGCTGGCGGCCCTCGTCCATCTCGGCCTGCAGCCGCTGGACGCGCTCCCAACCCCGGCCGATGGCAGTAGGGGTCCAATCGCCGGCAGTGAGGATCACCAGGGCGTCGAAGACGTCGGGAGCCAGGCCGGCGGTGTCCTGCAGGGCTTGATGACGGCGCTCCATCGCCGCCCGCAGCCGACCCCGGAGCGAGGGGTCACAGGCCACCCGGTGCTCGAGGTGGCCCTGGCCGAAGGCGACGTGACGAGCCTCGTCCTGCAGTGCCAGGCGCGACACCTGGCGGGTGACGGGGTCGGGTCCGTGGCGCTCCAGGTGTGACAGCAAACTGAGGAACGTCCCCTCACCCAGGACCGACAGGAGGAAGGAGGCCAGCGAGAACTCCGGCTCCTCGAGGAGGGTCTGCAGGGAGGCGCGTCCGCCGGCGCCGGAGACGCCCATCTCCTCGCCCCGCAGCAGGGCCCGGCGGGTGAAGACCTCGACGTGGCGCGCCTCGTCGGCCACCTGCACGGCCAGGAACTGGACCACCTCCCGGTAGTGGGGATGGATGCGCCCGAGGAACTGGGCGGGCACCGCGAGCGCCGTCTGCTCGTTCTCGACCAGATAGGTCATGACCTGGACGACCGCCCGCTCGACCTCCTCGGGAAGGTCGCCGCCGGCCTCCCAGTCCACCGCCTTGGCGGGATCCCACTGCCCCGCGAGCGCCTGGGCGTAGAGCTTGGGGGCGAGATCGGTCCAGACCTCTTCCCTGCTGTCGAGGTCGACCCCCGTGAGAGGCGGCCCCCCGCCCTCGATCAGGGCGCCCCGGGCCGCCACCCCCACGCCGCGGGCGCCCGCTCGGCCACCACGCCCGGCGCCGGCGCGCCGGCCCGCTCGGTACGGCGCCATCGGGCGTCGGTGGCCTCGCCGCGTACGACCACGGACCCGTCGAGATGGTGGCCACGGCGGCGGGACCACGCCCGCAGGTGGACCGGCAGGTGGCGGTCGTTGCCCCGGACCTCGAGGCGGTCACCGGGCGCCATCCCGGCCAGAGCCCGGTCGACCAGCAGGTGGGCCCCCCGGTCGAAGCCGAGGTCGTCAAGGTCGATAGTCGACAGCGGTGACCATCCCCTTGTCGTCGTAGAAGCCGGTCTCGTCCACGGCCTGCTCGAGGGCGGGATAGCCCGTCACCCGGCCGGGAACCCAGCGGGTGAGGCCCTCGAGGTCGAGCAGCGGGCGGACGTCGGGATCGGCGTAGTCCATGGACAGCAGGAGCCGGGCGAAGCGCTCGACCAGGTCGGCCGGCGCCCCGTGGACCACGGTCATGTTGCAGTGGTCGAAGGGCGGTGTCTGGGCGATGACCCGGGTGGAGCCGGCGCCGAGTGTGCCCTCCTTGGTGAAGAGCAGGTGGTTGGCGTCGATCATGCATGCGGCGTCGACCTCGCCCGTCACCAGCGCCCTGGCCGCGTCGCGCTCACCGCCGATGTGGTCGCCGTGCAGGCCGACGCCGATGTCGAAGCGGCGCACGTCGACGTCGACCCCGGGCTCCAGACCGTGGTGGCGCAGGAGCGACAGCGGCAGCAGCGTGGCCTGGGGCGAGTCCACCGCCCCGGTGCCCACCACCCGGCCACGGAGGTCGGCGAGCTCGTTCAGCGGGCTGTCGGCCCGCACCGCCACGACCGACGTGAGGTCACAATCGGTGTCCCGCATCACCAGGGCCCGCACTCTGGGCCCGCCCGCCGCCGCCAGCCGGCGGGAGCGCACCCAGGCCAGCGGCGAGTTCCACGCCGCGTGGATGCGGCCCGCCAGCAGATCCTCCGCCTGGCGCTCGTAGTTGGAGTAGAGGACGTAATCGAAGGTCAGCCCGTTCTGGGCGAACCAGCGGCGGAACCCGTCCCAGATGGTGACCACCTTGGGGTCGTAGGCCACGGCCCCCATGAGCAGCGTGCCGTCCTCCATCATGCGTCCAGGAGGGGCAGCCCGCCGATGGCCCGGCCCACGAAGTCGAGCAGCGCGTCGGTGGTAGGAGCCATGACCCGCGCCGCGCGGGCATCCCGGAAGCGCCGTTCGATGCCGAGCTCCTTGCGGAAGGCGGCGCCACCGCACACCTTCATGCCCAGGTCGGTCACAGCCGCCGCTGCCTCGCCGGCGACGGCCTTGGCCTCCAGGACGCGCAGCATGGCGTCGGCGCGGCCGGTCTCCAGGGCCGTGAGGGTGTCGTCGAGGAAGGCGCGGGTAGCGTCGGTCTGGAGCCGCATGCGAGCAAGATCCAGCCGGGGGACCGGCTGCTGGAGGAGGGTCTGGTCGAGGTGCTCCAGGCGGGTACCGGCGAGGTGGGCCGTCGCCTCGGCGGTGACCGCTTCCATGAGGCCGAGGCCGAAGCCGGCGCTGAGGACGAGGAACCACGGAAGGGCTCCGGCCAGGGCTAAGTCCAGGCCGGCTCCGTCGGCTCCGAGCATGGCCTGGCGCGGTATCTCCACCCCTTCGGCCACCACCGGGGTCGATCCGTTGCCCCGCAGCCCGAGGCCGTCGAAGCCCTCCGGCTGGCGGAGGCCGGCGGCGCTGGAGGGCACCAGCCACAGCGTCATTGGGCCTCCGGCCTCGACCGGCCGGCTCGACCACACGTAGCTGTCGGCCTCGCCGGCCGAGGTCACCCAGCTCTTGCGGGCGTCGAGGCGAACCTGTTCCCCGCTGGCGGTGGCGCTCGACATCGGTGCCCAGAAGTGGCTACGGGAGCCGGCCTCGGAGAAGGCGAGCGTGGTGAGGTGCCCCCCGCCGGCGATGGCCCGCCGGGCCTCCTCGGATCCGTGGGCCTCGATGAGCGAGGTCCCTGCGTAGTGCATGAGCACGACCATGGCGGTCGAGCCGCACGAGCCGGCCAGGCGCTCGACGACGCCGGCCGCCTGCCGCATCCCGAGGCCGCGCCCGCCGACATCGGCCGAGCTGGCCAGGCCGAGGATCCCAGCCCGTCCCAAGGCGTCGACGGCCTCTCGGGGGAAGCGTCCCTTGTGGTCTATGTCGGCCGCGGCCGGTGTGACAATCTCGTCGATGACACGCCGCAGCGCGTCAAGGTAATCGGACAACGACAAGCTCCTTTGCGATCGTTTACGTGTACGACCGCAGCTGCCGTCAGCCCAGGGCGGGGCCGCTGCGGTACGAGTCGCCCGACCGGGCGACAGTGGGACCTGCTCAGCGCCGCAGCAGCGTGTTCACCCCCTACTCCTTTTCTCACTTGGTCGGCGACAGGGAGCATAACCCGCCCCTGTTTTCGAGCGGATTCTGCGTCGCCGACCCCGGCCCCGCGAGGTGCTGTCCTCGTGGCCGCCGGCGTGGCGATGCCCGAGCCCGTCGGTGCGGTCCTGCACTTCGCGGGGAACCCACGGCGTGGACTCCGTGTACGTCGGAGGGCGACCGGTCAGCGACTCCGTCGCGGGCATGGGGATCTTTGGCAGCCAGCGGCCTGGCTTTGCGAAACAGGGTCGCCTCCTGCTAAGTATGACCTAGTGGGTCGGGATTACCCGGTAGTCTTCCCTGGACCGCCGCGGCACCGCCGCATCCGTAGCCTCATCCTCCAGGAGGTTGACGGACCGATGTTGCGCCACGGTCTGCAGGAGCTGCAGGGCAGCGCCCTCGTCGTAGTTCCAAGTCGCAAAGACCAACGCTCCGACGCCGAAGCGCTCGCAGAGCGGTACGAGACGTTCCGGGCCGCTGGATGGGCAGCGGGCGACCGAGCACCCCTCATCGCCACGCAGCGGGCCGGCAGGTCTTCGCTGTGAGCGGCGCGCCGGCCGGGGCTTGCAGGCTTTCCGCAACTGGTTACCGGGCACCGCACCGGTGCCGAAGTCAGGCGGTCCTGATGATGGCGCCCACCAACGGCAACGCCCTCTAGGAACTCTCGGCTTCTTCCTTGGTCCCAGAGCGCCCTACGGCGAATCAAGGGGGCGAAGGAGCGCGGATCGTTGGCGCCAAGGGTGCCGATCCGACCTAGCTGGAGCCAGAGTGGCATCATTGACCGTGGCCAACCTCGAGGCCAACGACGTGGCGGGGCCCGGGCGGCAGGCCCTGGTACTGCTTGTAGCTGTGGTCACCGGCTTCCTCGTCGGAGCCGTCTTGGGGGCGCCCTTCGATATTGATGTTGGAGCGGGCCACGCAATCCTCCATCTTGTCCTCGCCCTGTTCATCGGCGTGGCCGCGTTCTGGCTCATACGGAGAGGAACGGCTGACCTCCCGTCTCGACTCGCTCAGGGGTCGGCGATGACGTTGGCTATAGCGCAGCTGGCCGAAGGCTTTGCGGCGATCCCAGATGGAACTGGCAACTCAACTGCTCATGAAATCCCGAACGCACTCAGTTTTGTTATCCTTCAACCGCTGGTTCTCCTCGCGCTATTCGTGCTAGCGCTTGCGGCGCTCAGGCGAAGGCTCGCCAAGCAGAGCTGAGCACGACGACCTCGCGGCGCCCCGAAAACTCCAGACGCCGGTGCTTGCCGAACGCACTGAGCGAGCTCTTCTCTCGCGCTGCACTCGTGCCGTATTCGGGCGCGTAGCGGTAAGGTGTCCTGTCCCCAACCAGCATCTTGGGGGGCAGTTGTCGCTCCAGCATGCGGGCGATCTGATCCGTCATAATCGGTGCGAGCGTCGAGCTGCGCGTGAGATCCTATTGTCGTGACATCGAGCCACGAAGCAGACCCCATGCAAACAGCCGAAACGTTCGACCGGCTGATTAACGATGCTCTTGACGAGAGAGAAGCGCTCTACGGGCACCCTGTTTTCGAGAACCATCATCTCCGCCGGATGCGAATTACAGAACTT
>JADDQY010000116.1 GCA_016781135.1 Actinomycetota bacterium | reverse complement strand
ACCGGGCCCACCACCTGGTGGACCTGCAACCTCATCCCGCGGACAGGAAGAACTAGACCTGCTTCTCGCGCGATCGGGCCGCACACCGCAGCTTGGTCAACCGGTGAGCGTCGTCGTCAGCGGTGATGGCACTACGCTGCACTTCTGCAGGTCTTGCCCGGCAGAACGGAGGACGAACGTGGAATCTCGACCTGGCTGGCGACCTCTCGAAGCCAGATGACGGCGTCGCTGCCCCGGTTGGTTCGACACGGAGATTCGATTCGGGTCCACGCCTTCATCCTGGTGGGTTGCCTGTTTTACGTGGTGATCACCGCTTGGTTGTTGCAGTCCACGTACGACATCGCCGGAGGGGTGCTCGTCGCCCACCTCCTCGCTCTTCCAACAGTGCCACTGGTGCTGAGAATCATTCGGTCCGAGAGCGACCGAAGGGTTCGAAGCATCATTGTCGGTGGCCTGGCGTTCAAGTTCTTCGGCACACTGGCACGCTTTGCGATGGTCTTCAGCGTCTACGGAGGCGGCGACGCATTCGTCTACGACCGCGTCGGTGGTGCCCTCGCCGAAGGGTTCAGAAACGGCAACTTCACCCTGGACTCGACGCAGCAGCTGGTAGGTACCGGCTTCATCGAGATCCTCACCGGTGTCATCTACACCCTCACCGGTCCAACGAGGCTCGGCGGGTTCCTGGTCTACTCCTGGCTGGGTTACCTGGGTCTGTGCCTCCTCTACTGCGCTTTTCGGCTCGCCGTTCCTCGTGGCGACCGGCGCCGTTACGCTGCGTTGATCTTCTTCCTGCCTTCGATGGCCTTCTGGCCCTCGAGCATAGGGAAGGAGGCATGGATGACCCTTGTGCTCGGCATGACCGCGTACGGGGTCGCCCAGCTCGTCTCCCGACGTCGTGGCGCCGTGCTCTGGCTCGCCGGCGGAATCGCCGGCAGCGCCGTCGTCCGGCCTCACATCGCCATCACGCTGGTCGTTGCCTTGGGCGTCGCGTATCTCTTCACTGGGGCTCGGCGGCCCAGCTTCGCGGCACCGATCGCGAAGGTCGCCGGTCTCTTGACGCTTCTGGTCGTTTTTGGGCTGGTCCTGTCCACGGTGGAAAGCAAGTTCAAGCTCGAGGACGGGGCCGGGGTGGAGGAGGTCTTCGAGAGAACTCGTCAGCAGACCTCTGCTTACGACGGCTCCTCCTTCCAGGCAGTGGGTGCCCGATCACCGGCCGATCTTCCGCTGGCGGCGTTCTCGGTGCTCTTTCGTCCGCTTCCCTTCGAGGCCTCCAACCTCCAAGCGCTGGCGGCATCTCTTGAGGGAACGCTGCTGCTCTTTCTCTTCGTGAGGCACTGGCGGAAGCTGGGGAACCTGATGCCTCGCCGGCGTGCCCCTTACCTTGCCTTCGTCTCGGTATACAGCCTTCTGTTCGTGATCGCCTTCTCCAACTTTGGCAACTTCGGACTCCTCGCACGCCAGCGCGTCCAGGTGTTCCCCTTCATTCTCGGATTGCTCGCCGTCTCCCGGGAACGACGAGAACCAGAGATGGATCTTGGTGCTGCATCTCACGCGCCGGTCGGTCGAGCGCCGTCTCGCGCCGCGGCTGTAGCCAGGGCAGGGGGGGCGTAAGGGAAGCGAGCCGTCCGAGGAGAAGTTGGGACGTGATCACCTGACTGGGCTCGGAAGAGTAGTCGCGTTACGAGAGATGCACGGGGGAGCATGGTGGAGTCAACCGGAAGCACGGCGAGTGATCGAACGGTCAGCTCCGCTGAGAATCTTCCCGACGCCTCGCGTCGTCCTCACCTTGGCTGGAAGGCGGTCATCTACCCCTCCGCCCGGATCATCCACCCAGAGGACCTCCAGCTCGGCGATCACTCCTCCATCGACGACTTCGTGTTCCTCAATGCCGGCGGCGGCACCGTGATCGGGCGCTACGTCCACATCGCCTGCCACGTCAGCGTGATCGGGGGTGGTGGCCTCCATGTCGGCGACTACGCCGTGCTCGCCACCGGCTCCCGGGTCCTCACCGCCACGGACAGCTTCGAGGGGGCGGCCCGGATGTCGACCCACCTTCCCGACGAACACCGTTGTGTGCGGTCCGCTCGGGTCACCATCGGGCGCGACGCGTTCGTGGGCGCCAACGCCGTGGTGATGCCCGGTGTGCACCTGGCCGAGGGGGCGGTGGCGGGAGCGGGATCGGTGGTGACCACCGATCTGGAGGCGTGGACCGTCTATACGGGAGTCCCTGCCCGTCCGAGGGGTGCAAGGCCCCGGCCACCGATCCCGGGTCCGTGACGGCCACAGCTCCACCCTCCCGACCCGAGGTGGCGCTCACCACGATGAGCCTCGCTGCCAAGCGTGCCTTCGACGTCATCGTCGCCGGTTCCCTCCTGGCACTGGGCGCACCGGTTCACGTCGGTGCCGCGCTCCTCGTTCTCGTCGACGACGGCCGGCCGATCTTCTACCGGCAGCGCCGGGCCGGTGTCGGCGGGCGCAGCTTCGAGCTCTTCAAGTTTCGGACCATGCGTGCCCACACCATCCCACCGTCGGCCCAGGGCCAGGTAGACCTCGACCATCCCCTCGTCACCCGCTCGGGGCGGTTCCTGCGCCGGTTCAAGATCGACGAGCTGCCGCAGCTCCTGTCGGTGCTCCGAGGCGACATGAGCCTCGTCGGTCCTCGGCCGGCACTGGTCGAACAAGCTGCCGACTACGACTGCGACCAGCGGCGCCGCCTCGCCATGCGCCCCGGACTGACCGGCTGGGCCCAGGTCAACGGCAACGTCACCCTCGACTGGGCGGAGCGGATGATGCTCGACGTCTGGTACATCGACCACTGGTCATTGCGGCTTGACCTCGTCATCCTGGTCAAGACCCTCGGCGTCATTTTCGGCGGCGAGCGGCCCAACCCCGAGGCACTGGAAAGGGCGCGCGAGCATGCGCATCGTCCTCGTCGGCGCGGTTGAGAGCACGCGGGTGGCGTTCGAGACGCTGGCCGCCGATGGTTCGTGCACCCTGGCCGCAGTGGTGACGCTTCCCGACACGAAATCGTCGCGCCACGCCGACTGGGTCGACCTCCACCGCCCGGCCAGCGCCGCCGGCATCCCCGTGATCGAGGCGGCCGACGTCAACGCCGACGCGGTCGTCGCAGCGATCGCCACCTGCAGCCCCGATCTTCTGTTCGTGGTCGGCTGGTCCCAGATCTGCCGTCCTCCGCTGCTCGCCCTCCCGTCGATCGGTCCGATCGGCTATCACCCCGCCCCCCTGCCTGAGAATCGAGGGCGTGCGGTCATCCCCTGGACCATCCTCCAGCGCCGGACCGAAACGGGTGCCACCTTGTTCTGGATGGACGACGGCCTCGACTCGGGTGACATCCTGGTCCAGCACCGCTTCGCCGTCTCCTCCGACGAGACAGCCCGTTCGCTGTACGACAAGCACCTGCACGCGCTGCGGGCCATGCTCGCCGACGCCCTTGCCCTCACTGGGAAGGACATGCCGCGTCGAGCCCAGGATCACCGGCTGGCGACGTATTGCGCCAGGCGCCGGCCCGACGACGGGCACATCGATTGGAGCGCTTCCGCCGACTCGGTGTGGACCTTGATCCGGGCCTGTGGGGACCCCTACCCGGGTGCCTTCTCGTTCTTCCGGGGACGACGCCTGGTGGTCTGGGAAGCCGAGCTCCGTGGACCGGCGCCGTACTGCGGACTGGTCGGACAGGTGCAGGCCCTCGAGGGTGGAGGCGCGCTGGTGCAGTGCGGCGACGGGGGACACGTGCTGCTGCGAACGGTGGAGGTCGACGGGAGCGGGCGCAGGCCGGCCGCCGAGCTCCTTCGAGCTCATGAGCGGTTGGGCATCGATCTGGTGGCGCTGTTCACTTCTCGCGGAGGCCAGCGGTGACCGGTGCCAACGTGCTCGTGATCGCGCCTCACCCCGACGACGAGATCCTCGGGGTCGGGGGCACCGTGGCACGGTTGGCGGCGGAGGGATCGGCGGTGACCGTGGTGATCGTGACCACGGCGGGACCGCCGCGGTTCACCCCCGACGTCCTCGAGACGGGGCGCCGGGAGGCGGCCCTGGCCCACGCCGAACTCGGCGTCACCCGCAGCCTGTTCCTCTCGTTTCCAGCGGCCGGGCTAGACGGCGTGGCTCACGCCGAGCT
This sequence comes from Actinomycetota bacterium, assembly GCA_016781135.1. GTDB lineage: Bacteria > Actinomycetota > Acidimicrobiia > Acidimicrobiales > CADCSY01 > JADDRA01. The sequence goes on along the minus strand of JADDQY010000116.1, from coordinate 18,538 downwards.
CAACGCCGGCCTGCAGGAGGTCTTCGTCGACGTCGACCCTGACACCGTCTTCGTGCCGTTCAACGGCGACATGCACGTCGATCATCAGCTGGTCTTCACCTCGGCGCTGGTCTGCAGCCGTCCGGGCACCTCCTTCGCACCTCGGTCGGTCTACGCCTACGAGACCCTCTCCGAGACCAACTGGAACGCGCCGTATCTGACACCGAACTTCGCGCCCAATGTCTTCGTGGACATCTCCGACCATCTCGAGACCAAGGCCGCCGCCATGGGCCACTACGCCTCTCAGCTCAAGGCTCCTCCACACGAACGCTCCATCGAGGCGCTCCGAGCGCTGGCCACGCTGCGGGGTGCCACGGTGGGGGTCGCCGCCGCCGAAGCCTTCGTCCTGGTTCGAGACGTCCGGTGAGGCTCGTTCCCCGCCGTGGCTCAGAAGAGCTCCACGTCGCCGAGCTCGAGGTGCCACTGCTCCCGAGGAGGCACCGCCTCCGTCGTCAAACCCCGGTAGACCAACGTTGGCCCCTGGCCGGGCAGAGGGACGAAGCCGGCCCGCCATGCTCTGGGCTGGGCCAGCTCCAGCAGGTGATCCGCCCCCGCTTGGGCGGCCACCCTTCGCAGCAGCTGCGCCCGCTTGCGAGGATCGGCTCCCGGGACCAGGACCTCGCAGATCGCCCCTTCCACCGCTGCCCCCCGCCGTCGCAGGCGGAAGATGGCGAACCCCTCCTCGGGGGCGTCGCCGAGGAGCAGGGCACGGTACGCGAGGGGCGCGAAGCCGTACCGCCACTCCAGGAAGGCACGGTGGCGAGACGTGCGCAGGCCGGGCGCTGGCGGTTGCGAGGCCAACAGCGCCTCCGATCCCCCATCGCCCACGACTTCGCCGGCGGCGACTCCCACCGTCGGGGCCAACGACCACTTCTCGGCCGGTACTCGCGATCGGACCCACCGCCACGGAGCCGCCAGCGAGCAGGGGCGGACGACGACACCGAGCTTGGCGACCGGCTGCCAACCCATCTTGAGGTACCCGGGTCGGCTGCGTTCGTTCGGCGTGTTGAACACGAAGGCGACGGCCTCGTCCCGCAGCGACTCGAGCGCGTGACGAGTCAGGCGGGAGAAGATGCCCCGGCCGCGATAGTCGGGATGGGTGGCGGTGTCGACGGCTCGAACGGCGGCAACCGGGTGGCCGGCCTGTTCGAACTCCCAGCGTACGAAGGTGCGATAGCCCACGAGACGCTCGCCGTCGAGGGCCACCCATGCCGGGGAAGCTCCGGCCGGGTTCCGGCGGTGCTTCCATTCGAAGAAGGCCGCATGCTGGTCATCGGGAACCCATCCCAGTGAGGTCCCGAGCAGGGCGAGGACAGCCTGATCATCCGTGCTCGTCGCCCGCCGGACCTGGATGTCGGCGTCAGAGGGCGCCCCGGCGGAAGGTCCCACGTCAGTCCGCTGTCGTGCCCCACACGTCGCCGACAACGGTAGCCGGGCAGCCGCCTGGGAGGGGCGATCGGTGAACGCCCGCCCTCGGCTGGTGCACCTCACCACCACCGATATGAGCTTGTCGCTGTTGCTCGGGCCCCAACTCCGAGCGTTCGCCGAGGCGGGCTACGAGGTGATCGGGGTCTCGTCCACCGGGGCGTTCGTCCCGGAGCTGACCGAAGCCGGAATCCGTCACGTCCCGCTGGCCAACGCCACCCGGGCCAACTCCCCCGGCCGCGATGCTCGGGCCCTCGCTGAGCTGCAGTCGCTCTTGCGCAGACTTCGCCCTGCCATCGTCCACACCCACAACCCCAAGCCTGGCATCTACGGACGGCTGGCCGCAGCTGCGGCCGGAGTGCCGGGCATCGTCAACACCGTGCACGGGCTGTACGCCCTGCCCGAGGACCGGTGGACCAAGCGAGCCTTGGTGTACGGCTTGGAGCGGTTGGCCGCCCTGTGCTCGCACGTCGAGCTGGTGCAGAATCCCGAAGACGTCGAGGTGCTCGCTCGCCTCGGTGTTCCCCGATCGAAGCTGCAACTCCTCGGAAACGGGATCGACCTGGCGCGCTTCGACCGCACCACCGTGCCTGCTGGGCGTGTGGAACACCTGCGTCGGGAGATCGGAGCCGGCCCCGACGACGTGGTGTGCGGGGCAGTCGGGCGCCTGGTGTGGGAGAAGGGCTACGCCGCCGTCTTCGAGGCTGCGGCGGCGGTGCGCCGGCGTCTGCCGCACGCCCGCTTCGTCGTCGTCGGCCCCTCCGACCCCGACAAGTCCGACGCCCTCAGCGATGACGATCTGGCGCGGGCACGGGAGCAGGCGGGCGTCGTCTTCCTCGGCATGCGCAAAGACCTGACCGAGCTCTACGCCGCCATGGACATCTACGTCCTGGCCTCACACCGGGAGGGCTTTCCTCGCTCGGCCATGGAGGCGGCCGCTCTTGGCCTGCCGATCGTGGCCACCGACATCCGGGGATGCCGACAGGTGGTCGACGGCGGTACCACCGGTCTGCTGGTACCACCGCGGGACGCTCGCGCTCTGGCCGATGCCGTCACCACCCTCGTGACCGATGCTGACCTACGCCGGCGGATGGGCCGGGCGGCAGCGGGGAAGGCGAGACGTGAGTTCGACCAGCAGCGAATCATCGACATCACCCTCGAGGTCTACCGCCAGATCCTGCACGGTGAGCGAGACCTGCCCCGGCTCCGCACCCGGCGACCCGCACGGGCAGGAACGGCCTGACAACGAGGCCCTCGCCAGGCGCGGCTCGGCGGCTGGCGAGGGCGGGCTCAGCGCGGTGGCAGACCGGTGACGACGGTAGCGGTGCAGAGCTGCCGGAGCTGCTCGATCACCACCGCAGCGGGTTCCGACGGCTCCAGGCGGTAGGCGTCCTCGGGGTACAGCGGCGGGACCCGCACGTGGGAGACGAGCGGGTGCACCGGCCGGTCGTCGGGCTCACCCTCGCCGAGCAGCACCTCGTGGAGCTTCTCGCCCGGACGCAGACCGGTGTAGACGATGTCGACCGGGCGCTCGGCCAGCTCGGCCAGTCGCCGGGCGACGTCGGCGATCATCACCGGCTGGCCCATGTCGAGCACCAGGGCCTCGCCGTCACGGCCGAAGGCCCCGGCCTGGATGACCAGCTGCACCGCCTCCTCGATGGTCATGAAGTAGCGGCTCACCTCCGGGTGGGTGACGGTGATCGGCCCACCGGCGTCGATCTGGGCGTGGAAGGTGCCGAGCATCGATCCCCGGCTTCCCAAGACGTTGCCGAAGCGCACGCTCAGGTAGGTGCCCTCGGTCTGGGAGGCCACATAGGCGGTGAGACGCTCGGCGATGCGCTTGGAGTAGCCGAGCACGCTGCAGGGGTCGGCCGCCTTGTCGGTGGAGATGTTGACGAAGCGGGTCACCCCCGCAGCCGCGGCCGCCTCGAGGACGGCGAGGGTACCCCATACGTTGCTCTTCACCGCCTCACCCGGGTACTGCTCGAGCAGCGGCTGGTGCTTGAGGGCGGCGGCGTGGAACACCACCTCCGGCCGGCGCTCGGCGAAGACCTGGTTCAGGCGGGGCCGGTCGCGGATGTCCAGCAGCACCAGGTCGGGCGAGTCGAGCAGGGCCCGTCCCTCGATGGAGAGCTGCACGGCGTGCAGGGCCGACTCGTCGCGGTCGACCATGATCAGCTCGGAGGGCCCGAGCCGGTGCACCTGGCGGCACAGCTCCGAGCCGATGGACCCGCCCGCCCCGGTGACCATCACCCGGCGACCGGTCAGGTAGTTGGCGATGCTGGCCAGGTCGATGGCGATCTCGTGGCGCCCGAGCAGGTCGGCCTCGGTGACCTCGCGGATGTCGGCCACGCCGACATCGCCGCCGAACAGCTCGCGCACCGGGGGCAGCACCTTGACGGTGAGGTCGGCACCCAGGGCGCGGTCGGTGAGCTCGCTCACCAGCTCGGCCGAGGCGGTGGGGATGGCGATGAGCAGTGACCGAGCCCGGTGGGAGAACGCCGCCTCGCCGATCTGATCGCGCGTGCCCACCACCCGAACCCCCTTGATGCGCAGGTTGCGCTTGGCCGGGTTGTCGTCGAGCAGGGCCACCGGAAGGTAGGGGCTCTGGGGGTCCGCCATCATGGCGCTGATGACCTGGGCCCCACCGTCGCCCGCGCCGAACACCAGGATGCGCTCGCAGTCGTCTCCAGTAGGCCGTCGTCTCCGCTCCCACAAGAGCCTCCACGTGTAGCGCACACCGCCCATCAGCACGGTGGCGGTGACGCCGCCGGCGACCACCGCGCTCTTGGGCACGGCCTGACCTCCGGGCGCCACCAGGTTGAGCCCGAACAGCACGGTCGTGGTCAGCATGGTGGCGACGATCAGTCCGGCGACCTCCTCGAAGCTGCCGAACCGGAAGCGCCCGGTGTAGAGACCACACCCCAGTCCGGCCAGGGTCTGGGTGATCGCCGCCAGCACGCCGATCACCACCCAGCCTCGGAGGTCGACCTCGTCGAGGTCGAAGTCGTAGCGCACGACGGTGGCGAACAACAGGGCCACTGCCCATGCCGCGGCGTCCATGCCCGCCTGCACGATCGGCCGGTACTGCACGGCCAGGCGGAGCAGAACCGCGGACCGTCGCTCCCTGAGCGCGCTGATCGCCGCCATGTACGCGAATGGTAGCCATCATTGGTGACGCGCTCGGGCTCTGGCTCGTGCCCGAGCCGCCACCGCCCCACCTGAGCCGACGACATCGGGAGGATCCATGCCTACGAACATTGCCCGCCTGGTGAAGCTCGCCGCTGCTGCCGCCGACCCCATCAGGGGCGCAGGAAGCGGCCTGGTCGTGCTGCTGTATCACCGGGTGGGCGGACGCTCGACCTCGGCGGTCGACCTCCCCTTGGGGCTGTTCTCCGAGCAGATGGAGGAGCTGGCAGCGTCGCGTGCGGTGGTCAGCCTCGATGACGCCCTGACCATGCTGGCCTCGCCGGACACTCCTCCGGGGCCGCCCCGGGTGGTGATCACCTTCGACGACGGCACCGGCGACTTCGCCGACGTCGCCGTGCCCGTGCTCGAGCGGCTCGGGATCCCGGCGACGTTGTACCTGGCCACCGCCCCCATCGAGTCCGGTCGGCCCTTCGCCCCCGACGCCACCGTGTTGTCGTGGAAGGCGCTCGCCGACGCTGTGTCCACGGGCGTGGTGAGCGTGGGCTCCCACACCCACACCCACGTGCTCCTCGATCGCCTCGACCCCCGAAGGGTGGCCGAAGACCTCGACCGCTCGATCGGCCTCATCGAGGACCGGCTCGGTCTGCGCCCAGGGCACTTCGCCTATCCCAAGGCGCTGCCCGGGTCACCGGCCGCTGACGCGGCGGTGCGAGCCCGTTTCGCCTCCGCCGCGGTCGCCGGCACCCGGCCCAACCGCTACGGCCGCACCGACCCCTATCGCCTCCACCGCTCTCCGATCCAGGCGAGCGATGGCATGCGGTGGTTCCGGCGGAAGGCCGAGGGCGGCATGGCCCTCGAGGACGACCTGCGCCGCCTGGTCAACCGCCGCCGCTACGCCGGGGCGACGACCTGAGGACAGCGCTCGGAAGCGCAACTCAACTTCCGTCGAGCGTCCCTGCCCGCAGTCGCTAGCATCGCGCCGTGGGTTGGTGCCATGAGTTCGGGCCTCAGATCGTCGACACGTGTGAGCACCCCATGGAGGCCGGGGCCTCCACGTGCACGTGCGCCCAGTGTGGCGCCATCTGCCGGGGTCGGTTCTCCGGTTGCGTCGACGTGTGGGCTCGGGGTCCGAGGTCGGTCACCGTCGTGGTGAAGCCCACCGAGGAACCGGTGCGGCGGAGCCGGATCGATCCGGTCATCGACCTCCCTCAGCCGACCGAGCCTATCGGGATCGAAGCACCTCGCATCGATGTCCACGCCAACGGCACCAGCGGCGGTGATCAGTCCACGATGGTGATGCTCGACCACCTCTGGGAGAAGCTGCGCGACCTCGAGTCCACCGTCGCCGCCGAGCACGACGGACCTCCCACCAACGCCCGGCTGGAAGCGGTCTCGAACGCCGTCGGTGGCATCGCGGGTGGCCTCAACCGGCTCGTGGGCGAGGTGCGGGGCCTCCAGGCGCTTCCCGTCCGCTTGGAGAAGCTGGAGGCCGAGGTCAAGCAGAAGCAGGGGGGGCGGGTGCCCTACGACCAGACCCTGCCCGACACCGTCAGCCGCCTCGCCGGCAAGGTCGGCGATCTGGAGCAGGTACGGGGCCGCGTCGAGGCGCTCGAGCGTGTCGTCCCCGGGGACAAGGCCGGCACCGGGGAGTCGGCGCGCCAGCTGGAGCAGCTGTCGACCAGGCTGGATGCGCTGGAGAAGCTGAACACTCGGGTCACCGCCCTGGAGCAGGCGAAGCGGATTTCCACCGATCGCGACCTCGGGACCCTCGCCGGGCGGGTGACCGCCCTGGAACGGGCCAAGGCTCATTCGGCCGACGGCGGAGACGCGTCCAAGGCCCTCGAGCAGCTGTCGACCAGGGTGGCGGCGCTGGAGAAGGCACCCAAGGATGCTCCGGACGGGAACGGTCGGGTGCCGTCCGAGCGCCTCGCCGCGCTGGAGAAGGTGGTCGGCGGGCTGGTGCAGGGTCTCGAGCGCCTCTCGAGCAAGGTGGCGGAGCTCGACGACCTCCCCACGCGGCTGGCAGAGCTCGACCACCTGCCCAAGCGGCTGGCGGAGCTCGATGACCTGCCCAAGCGGCTGGCAGCGCTGGAAGGGGCCAAGGCGCCTTCGGCCGAGAAGGTGCTCACGAGCATCAGCAAGCGCCTCGATCGACTCTCCACCCAGGTCTACAGCTACAAGGACGTCCCTGGGCGCCTCCAAGCGGCCGAGAAGGCGTCGGCTCGCTCCGACGTGCTCTCCCGAGGCCTCCACCGAGCGATCGAGTCGATCGACCACCTCTCCGCCCAGGTCACCGCCCTCCAAGCGGCGATGCCCGAGCCGGCGGTGACCGCCTCCACCCCTGCTCCCGCCCCTACACCGCCAGCACCCCCCTCGGGCCCGCCGCAGCCAACGCCGGCCCCGTCTTCCACCCCGACCCCCACTCCGCCGGGCCGCTCCCAGGGAGACTGACCGGCACGTCGCCGGCCCGCTCGTCGCCGAGGGCGGCCTCTTCTGGTTGGCGGCCCGGCGGGCGAAGCCGGCGATGCGTGATCAGTGTGGAGACGGCCGGCTCTGCCGCCGGTCGGACACGATCGAGCTCGTCTCCGGGCCTCTGCCCCGGGGACGATCACGAGAATCGCCGCATGTGCACGTTGAGCACCAGGCCGAGGGCGGCCCAGGTGGTGAGCATGGACGAGCCGCCGTAGGACATGAGCGGCAGCGGCAGCCCGGTGATGGGCATCAGGCCCATGCTCATCCCCATGTTCTCGAACACCTGGAACAAGAGCATGGCCAACACGCCGGCGCAGACCAGGGTCCCGTACAGATCCCGCGAGAGCTGGGCCGTCCGCCACACCCGCCACACGATCACGCCGTAGAGCAGCACCAGGGTCGCTGACCCGGCGAAGCCCAGCTCCTCGCCCACCACGGTGAAGATGAAGTCGGTCTGCTGCTCGGGTACGAAGCCCAGCTTGGTCTGGGTGCCCTCGAACAGGCCGGCGCCGAACAGGCCCCCTGCCCCGATGGCGGTCTCCGCCTGCTCCGACTGGAACCCCGACCCGGTGCTCGTGTCCCCCGAGCGGGCGAAGTCGGTGAGGCGCTCCCGCTGATAGCTGTCAACCAGGTCGAGCTGGAACATGGCGATCACCGCCAGCACGGCCACAGCGGTGAGCACCGCCAGGTGGCGGGGCCGGGTGCCGGCCACCACCAGCATGCCGGCGAGAATCGCCACCAGCACCAGGGCGCTGCCGAGGTCGGGCTGCATCAGTACCAGGGCGACGGGCACGCCGGCGATGCCGAGGCTCACCATCAGGCGCTGGCGGTCGAGCGTCCCACCGGCCGACGCGCCGCAAGCGGCCAACGTGATGATGAGCGCCAGCTTGGCCAGCTCCGCGGGCTGGAGCTGGAACGAGCCGATGGCGAACCACGACTGGGCGTTGCGCACCTCGGTGCCGAGTGGGGACAGCACCAGCACGAGCAATGCCAGGGCGCCCAGATAGCCGATGGGGGCGAAGTCCCGGTACGAGTTGTAGTCGATCGTCACCACGACCGCCATCACCACCGCCCCCAGGACCACGAAGGCGAGCTGGCGCTTCAGGTAGGTGGCGGGATCCAACCCGGCGTCGGCCATCGCCGTGCGGGTGGCGCTCCACACCATCAGGACCCCGAGGCCGGCGATGGCGAGGGTGGCGCCCAGGAGGGGCCCGTCGAGGTGGCGCCACGGGGCCGCCGGATCACGCCGGAGGGTCGCGCCGATGCCTCGGGGAGGCGCCGTCGTCTCCACTACTCCCTCCCTCCGGTGACGAAGGTCACCGGCGCCGGCTCCTCCAGCCCCGAGAGCTGGCCGAGCATCCGCCGGGCCACCGGTGCGGCGGCGGTGGCGCCGAAGCCGGCCCGCTCCATGACCACGGTCAGCGCATAGCGGGGATCGTGGGCCGGGGCGATGGCGGCGAACAGGGCGTTGTCACGTCGGTCGCCCCCGGTCTGGGCCGTCCCAGTCTTGCCTGCCACCGGGTAGACGTCGAGCGGGAAGCCGGCGAAGGGCTTGACGGCGGTGGCGCGGGGATCGGGGCCGGCCGTCACCCCCACCAGACCGTTCATGATCGGAGCCCGAGCCTCCGGCGGCACCTGCACCTCGGCGGCCACCCTCGGGGGAACCTCCCGGACCACCTCGCCGTCGGGGGTCTGCACCCGTAGCACCACGTTGGGGGCGTAGCGGGTGCCCCCGGTGGCGAAGGTGGCGTAGGCGTTGGCCAGCTGGATGGGCGTGACCGCCAGCTCGCCCTGCCCGATGGAGAGGTTGACGTTGTCGCCGATGAACCAGTCGCCGTTGGGGAACGCCGCCGGATTCTGCTGGTTGAGCTGCGCCCGTCGCTCGGGGGTGGGGATCCGCCCGTCGGCCTCCACCGGCAACGCCACTCCCGTTCCGGTGCCGAAGCCGAGCTGGGTGCCCATGTCCTGCATCGGCGTCGGCCCGACCTGTTCGCGCTGTTGCCACAGCTTGGCGCCGATGTCGTAGAAGTAGACGTCACTCGACACCGTGAGGGCCCGGCTGAGCGCCACCTCCCCGTAGGACGCCCGTCCGGCGTTCTGGCGACTGCAACCCCGCCCGCAGTTCGGGATGGTGTAGACCCCTTGGTCGACGAACACCGTCTCGGGCGTGATGACCCCGGTGGCCAGGCCGGCCATCGCTGTCACCAACTTCCAGGTGGAGCCCGGGGAGTACGTGCCGAGCACGGCCCGATTGACGAAGGGCGTGCCCCTGGCGGGGTCGTTGAGGTCGGCGAACAGCCGGGGGCTGATGCCGTAGACGAACTCGGCCGGCGAGAACGTGGGCCACGACGCCATGGCGACCACCGTCCCCTCGTCGACGTCGAGGGCGACGGCGGAGCCCCCGCCGAGCACCGGCTGGCCGTTGTCCTCGATCCGGGGCCTCACCCGCTGCATGCCCTGCGCCAGTGCCGCCTCGGTCACTCGTTGGACCTCGAGGTCGATCGACAGCACGATGTCGTTGCCCTGCACCGGTGGCCGCCGGGTGATCTCGCGCACGGGCAGGTTCTCGGCGTCGACCTCGATCACCACCTCGCCGTCGACACCACGCAGGTCAGCCTCGAAGGTCTTCTCCACGCCATCCTTGCCGATGCGCGATCCCGGTCGGTACGGGCTCCCCAACGTGGCCAACTCCTCGGCGTTGATGGCCCCGACGTAGCCGAGCACGTGCGCCGCCAGGCTGCCGTGGGGATAGGCCCGCACCGCCGTCTGCTCGGCCTCGACCCCTGGGAACTCCGACCGGCGCTCGCGCAGCTCCACGAGAACGCTCTCGTCGACGTCCTCGGCGACCGGCACCGGGGTGAACGGCCCCAGGCGCTGGTCGTCGAGCCGCTCGCGCAGCATCGACGGAGGGCGGTCGACGACCGCCGCCAGCCGCCTGATCAGCGTCTCCTGCTCATCCTTGTCCAGCGGGCGGAGCCGGGAGCGGTCGACGGTGACCACGTTCGACGCCCGGTTGGTGACGAGGACCTCGCCGTTGCGGTCAAGGATGCGCCCGCGGGTGGCAGGAAGGGGGATGGCCCGGCGTTGGTTGCGCTGGGCGGCGAGCTCGTGCTCTCCAGCGGTGAGCACCTGGAGGAACCACAGGCGGGCGAACAGGGCGACGAACAGCGACACCGCCACCACGGCGATCAGGCTGAGCCGGAGCCTGGGCGTGTCACCACTCATCGTCGCCCCCGACGCTGGCCCCGATGGGCACCACGGGAGACATCATCGCAGGATCGGCCCGGCGAGGAGGCCGGGCTTGCCGGGCTCGACCGCCCAGCGGAGAACCCGCACGGCGACCGGGGCGAGCACGGCGTTGAGCACCGCCACCACGGCGGCGATGCCGACCAGGCGTACGGCCACCAGGTGGTCCTGACCGAGGACCGTCCCGACGGCGGCGAACAGCACCACCCCGAGGGCGCTGGCCACCAGGGTGGTCAGGAGGGTCATCCACCGGCTGTTGTGCAACACCGTGGCCTGGAACGCCCCCACCCCGTAGCCGACGAGGCTGTAGGTGAGTGCCGAGAGGCCGAACGGCGTCTGCAGGAAGCAGTCGGCGAGCAGCCCGGCGGCAAAGCCCACGCCTGCGCCCCAGTCGGCACCTCCGGCCATCCCGGCGGCGACGGCCAAGAGCAGCAACACGTCAGCAGCCACCCCGAACAACCGCAGCTGGGGGAACACGGCGGTATGCAGCACCACGGCAGCGAGCAGCACGGGGGGGAGGCGGGTGGCGGTCGTCACCGTGGCCCCGAGGTGTCGATCACCGACACCAGGGTCAGGCGGGCAACGTCGGTAACGGGGCGGAGCTCCACCTGCTGCTGGAACTGTCCGGCGGCGAGGTCGGCCGACGCCACCCGGCCCACGGGAATGCCCGGGGGGAAGATGCTGTCCTCGAGCCCGCTGGTGACCACGAGCTCGAGCACGTCGACGTCGGCACCGGGATCGACGAAGCCGAGGGAGAGCAGCGCGTCCGGTCCCCGGCCCTCGGCGACCGCCACCTCCGACGAGCGCGACAGGCGCACGCCAACCGACGACCCGGGGTCGGTGATGAGCTGCACCACCGAGCGGGACGCCGACACCGACACCGTGCGCCCGACCAGTCCGGACCCGGTGACCACCGGCATGTCAACCTCGATGCCGTCATCGCTGCCGCGGTCGAGCTCGATGGTCTGCTCGAAGTTCGAGATGGGAGCCGACACCACTCGGGCGTCGATCCGGGGAAGGTCACCGGCGAAGTCGAGGTCGAGCAGGGAGAGCGCCTGCGACAGCTCCCGCTCCGCCCCCTCGTTGCGCAGGACCTCTCCCTCGAGCGCGGCCACTCGAGCCCGGAGCGCGGCGTTCTCGTCCTCGAGATCGCCGTACCCGGTGATGCCGGCCAGGGCGTCACCGACGGGGTCGAGCACGGCGGCGGCCACCGAGCGCACGGGCGAGAAGGCGTCGGCGGCACCGTTGCGCAGCGACGCGACGACCCCTTCGCCGCCATCGCGAAAGTCGAGGGTGATGACGGTGACGGAGGTCAACAGCAGGAACACCAGGGTGAAGCGGGAGCGCCCTGCGCGCCGGGACAGTGCCATGACCTGGGACGGTCAGTGCGAAGTCGATGAAAAAAGCACGCCCTTGAGCGCCTCGAACTCCTCCAGGGACTGACCGGCGCCCATGGCAACGGACTGTAGGGGGTTGGTAGCCAGGCGGATCGGCATCCCGGTCTCGGCTTGGAGGCGTTCGGTCAGGCCGAGCAGCAGCCCTCCGCCTCCGGTGACGACGATGCCACCCTCCATGATGTCGGCGGCGAGCTCGGGAGGTGTCTTGTCGAGGGTGACCTTCACGGCGTCGACGACCGACGACACCGGCTCTGCCAGTGCCTCACGGATCTCGGTGGTGGACGTGAGGATGGTCTTGGGCAGGCCGGTCACCAGGTCGCGACCGCGGATCTCGGCGGTCAGCTCCTCTTCGAGCGGCCACGCCGAGCCGAGGGTGATCTTGACCTCCTCGGCCGTGCGCTCGCCCAGGGCGACGCTGTACTCCTTCTTGATGAACTGGAGGATGGCGTCGTCGAGCTCGTCGCCGCCCACGCGCACCGACTGGCTCGAGACGATGCCCCCGAGGGAGATGACCGCCACCTCGGTGGTGCCGCCCCCGACGTCGACGATCATGTTGCCGGTCGGCTCCTGCACGGGCAGCCCGGCGCCGATGGCGGCGGCCATGGGCTCTTCGATGATGTAGGCCGGTTTGCGGGCCCCGGCGAACTCGGCCGCCTCCTGCACCGCACGCTGTTCGACCCCGGTGATGCCCGACGGGACGCAGATCACCATGCGGGGCTTCGCCCACCGGCGCTGGTGCACCTTGTGGATGAAGTAGCGGAGCATCTTCTCGCAGACCTCGAAGTCGGCGATGACGCCGTCCTTCAGAGGGCGGATGGCCTGGATGTGGCTGGGAGTGCGGCCGAGCATGCGCTTGGCCTCGCTGCCCACCGCCACCGGTCGCCCGTCCTTGACGTTGATGGCCACGACCGACGGTTCGTTGAGCACGATCCCCCGTCCTCGCACGTAGACGAGGGTGTTGGCCGTCCCCAAATCGACGGCCATGTCGCGGCCCATGACGTTGGAGAGGATGTTGTCGGTCATGCGAGTGTGCCTCCGAACCGGAGTGGGAACCAGGAGGGCAGCCCCAGGCTAGGGGGTCCAGTCCCGAGGCCACAAGCCCGAGCTCAGGACAACGCAGGGAAGAACAGCTCGATCTCCCGCTGCGCCGACTCCCGGGAGTCGCTGCCGTGCACCAGGTTCTCGGTGACCTCCAAGCCGAGGTCGCCACGAATCGTCCCCGGTGGCGCGCCGGCGGGGTCGGTAGGACCAATGAGGGTGCGAACCACCTTCCAGGTGTCGTCGCCCGGGCCTTCGGCCACCACCAGCAGCGAGGGGCCCCCCGTGATGAAGGCGACCAGGTCGGCGAAGAACGGCTTTCCCTCGTGCTCCGCGTAGTGGTGCCGGGCGGTGGGCACGTCGATCGTGCGCAACTCGGCGGCCACCAGACGCAGGCCCTTGACCTCGAGTCGGCGCAGGATCTCGCCGGCGAGGCGGCGCTCGACCGCGTCGGGCTTGCAGATGACCAGGGTTCGCGACATCGGTCGAACACTAACCAGCGCCACAAACCCTTTCGTCGCCGCCCACTTCAGGTGGCAGGAACGAAGGGAATTGCCACCTCGGTGTTCATCTCGGCTGCGGCGAGGTGGTGGCGGCCACAGCCGAAGCAACCGGGGGCGGGGATCAGCCGCTCAGCCCACCAGCAGGGGCCGGGCGGCGCCGACCACGTACAACGAGCCGGTGACCAGCACGGCGTCGTCAGCGGAGGCGACGGCGAGGGCGCGCTGGAGGGCGTCGGGAACGCTCTGCACCATCTCGACTTCGGCACCGATGTGGCGGGCGGCAGCGCCGACCTCCTCGGCGGACATCGCCCGGGGCCAGTCCACGGCGCAGGCGACGACCAGACGAGCCTGATCGGCCCGCAGCGCCGTCAACATCTCCTCGGCGGAGCGGCCGCGGTTCATCCCCACCACCAGCACGGGGGCGCCGGCGAGGGAGAAGTCGTCGAGGGTGCGGGCCGCGGCCCGGCAGCCGTCGGGGTTGTGGGCACCGTCGAGCACCACCAGCGGCCGCCGACCGACGATCTCGAAGCGCCCCGGCACGGCCACACCACTCAGGGCCTCCCGAACCACGTCGTCATCGACCGGTCGCCCGAAGAAGGCCTCGACCGCGGCGAGGGCGATGGCGGCGTTGTCGCCCTGGTGGCCGCCGTGGAGAGGGAGGAACACCTGCTCGTGGGTGGCTCCGGGAGTGCGCAGGTCGAGCACCCGGCCGCCCACGGCCACCACGTTGGTGCTGCAGCCGAACTCGACGTCCCGTCTCCAGGTGGCGGCGGGTCGGGCGGCCTCGAAGACCGGCATCAGCTCGGGGTCGGTCTCGCCGAGCACCAGGGTGGCCCCGGGCTTGACGATGCCCGACTTCTCTCCGGCGATGTCGAGGAGGGTGGGGCCGAGCACCCCGGTGTGGTCGAGCCCGACGTTGGTGACCACGGCCACCCCGGCGTCGACCACGTTGGTGGCGTCCCAGCGCCCACCCATCCCCACTTCGACCACGGCGACGTCGACCGCCTCGTCGGCGAACCACCGCAGCGCGGCGAGCGTGAGGATCTCGAAGCGCGAGGGGCGCACCCCGCTCGCCTGCTCGAGCTCGGCCACGGCGGCCACGGTGGCAGCGAAAGCCTCGTCGTCGATGGGAGCGCCGTTGCGCGACAACCGCTCGTTGACTCGACCGAGATCGGGGCTGGTGTAGGTGCCCACCGTCAAGCCGTGGGCGGCGAGCAACGAGGTGGCGATCCTTGCCGTAGACCCCTTGCCGTTGGTGCCGGTGACGTGCAGGGCTGGTTGGGCGTGCTGAGGGTCACCCGAGAGGGCGCACAGCCTGCGGATGCGCTCGAGGTCGGGCTCTTCGAAGCGACCGCTGGCCAGCGCCTCGTAGTCGACGTGGGCATCGAGGTAGGCCAGAGCCTCCTCGTAGGACCACGACCGAGCCACGTCCCTAGGTGGCGAGGGGCAACGGCGGCACGGCGTCGTCAACGGCGACGGCGGCGCCGGTGGCGGTGTGGATCAGCTGGCCGCCCGGCGGGGACGCTGAGCTCTGGGAGCCTCGCTGCGCGGCACCAGCGTCGGGTTGACCTTCTCCTGCACCACGTTGCGGTCGATGAGGCAACGCCCCACGTCGGTGGCGCTGGGCAGGTCGTACATCACGTGGAGCAGCACCTCTTCGAGGATGGCCCGAAGCCCCCGGGCGCCGGTGCCTCGCAGCAGCGCCTGCTCGGCCACGGCCTCGAGGGCATCGCCCGAGAACTCCAGCTCGACGTCTTCGAACTCGAACATCCGCTTGTACTGCTTGACCAGCGCGTTCTTGGGCTCGACCAGAATGCTCACCAGCGCCTCGGCGTCGAGGCTCGACACCGCCCCGATCACCGGGAGGCGGCCGATGAACTCGGGGATCAACCCGAAGCGCAGCAGGTCTTCGGGCAGGACCTTGGCCAGGATCTGGCCGAGCTCTTTGTCCTCCGAGCGCCGGATGTCGGCGCCGAAGCCCACGCCCTTGCGCCCGATGCGGGACTCGATGATCTTCTCGAGCCCGGCGAAGGCCCCACCGCAGATGAACAGGATGTTGGTGGTGTCGATCTGGATGAACTCCTGGTGAGGGTGCTTGCGCCCCCCTTGGGGCGGGACCGAGGCGGTCGTGCCCTCGAGGATCTTGAGCAGGGCCTGCTGAACGCCCTCACCGGACACGTCCCGGGTGATCGACGGGTTCTCCGACTTGCGGGCGATCTTGTCGATCTCGTCGATGTAGATGATGCCGGTCTCGGCCTTCTTGACGTCGTAGTCGGCCGCCTGGATCAACTTCAGGAGGATGTTCTCGACGTCCTCGCCCACGTAGCCGGCCTCGGTCAGCGCGGTGGCATCGGCGATGGCGAACGGCACGTTGAGCATGCGGGCCAGGGTCTGGGCCAGCAACGTCTTGCCACAGCCAGTCGGGCCGAGCAGCAAGATGTTGGACTTGGCCAGCTCGACGTCGGCGTCACCACCGGCGCCCACCTGCACCCGCTTGTAGTGGTTGTAGACCGCCACCGAGAGGATCTTCTTGGCGTGCTCCTGGCCCACGATGTAGTCGTTCAGGAAGTCGTGGATGTCACGGGGCTTGGGCAGCTCGTCGAAGCGGAGCTCAGCCGTCTCCGACAGCTCCTCCTCGATGATCTCGTTGCACAGGTCGATGCACTCGTCGCAGATGTAGACGCCTGGGCCGGCGATCAGCTTCTTCACCTGCTTCTGCGACTTCCCGCAGAACGAGCACTTCAACAAGTCCCCGCCACCTTCGCCGATCCTGGCCATCGCTCCCCCGGTCTGTTCGCTCGCTCGGGCTTCCTACGCCGTCGCCGTCGCAACGGCGTCGGCGGGAGCCAGCTCCCGCATGCTCAGCACCTCGTCGACGATGCCGTAGGCCTTGGCCTCGCTGGCCGACATCACGAAGTCTCGATCGGTGTCGCGGTGCACCTTCTCGATCGTCTGGCCGGTGTGCTCGGCCAGCATCTCCTCGAGCATCGTGCGCATCCGCTCGATCTCCTTGGCCGCCAGCTCGATGTCGGCCGCTTGGCCCATGGCCTGACCGTAGGGCTGGTGGATGATGATGCGGGCGTGCGGCAGGGCGAGCCGCTTGCCCTTGGTGCCCGCCGCCAGCAGCACCGCGGCGGCGGACGCCGCCTGCCCGAAGCACAAGGTGGTGATGTCGGGCTTGACGTACTGCATGGTGTCGTAGATGGCGAACAGCGCAGTGATGTCGCCACCGGGTGAGTTGATGTAGAGGCTGATGTCCCGGTCGGCGTTCTCCGACTCGAGGTGCAGCAGCTGGGCCACGATGAGGTTGGCCACCGTGTCGTCGATCGGCGTGGCCAAGAAGATGATGTTCTCCTTGAGCAGCCGCGAGTAGAGGTCGAAGGCCCGCTCCCCCCGGTTCGTCTGCTCGACCACGGTGGGCACGAGGTAGCTGTACGCCCGGAGGCGATCGTCGCCGCCGGCGAGCAGCTGGAGGTTGCGGATCGGGTCGGTCATGAGGGCTGCTCCTCGGCGCTAGCCACTTGGAGGTGGACGGACTCGACGTCGCCTTCGGCCGTTGCACCTTCGGCGTTTTCGTGACGGGCGGTGGGCTCGAGATCGCCACGCTCGACCGGTCTGCCTTGCTCGTCGACGATCTCGGCGTGCTCGGACAGCCACTGGAGCGCCTTGGCCCTCTCGATATCGGAGCGTACCGCCTGCAGCCCGCCGTCGGCGCCCTCGAGCCGGCGCCGCAGCTCATCTGGTTCCTGTCCCACCTGATGGGCCATCACGTGGATCTGGGCCTCGACGTCGTCGTCGGTGGCCTCGATGCCCTCGGCCGCGGCCACCGCCCGGAGCGCCAGGTCGGCCTTGACCGCGTCGGTCGCCCGCTGGCGGAGCTGTTCGCTGAGATCGTCGGCGCTGCGCCCGCTGGCCTCGAGGTACTCCTCGACCGACAAGCCCTGGGATCGCAAGCGGAGGACGAGCTGGTGAGCCTGACGCTCGACCTCGGCGTCGATCAGCGTCGCCGGCGGCTCCTCGTCGACCAGCTCGACCAGGGCGGCCAGCGTGCCCTCCTCCAACGCCGCCCGGCTCTGGGCGGGCTTGACGTCGGCCAGCCGGGCTCGCAGGTGCTCCCGCAGCTCAGCCACGGTGTCGAACTCCGATGCCTCGTTGGCCCACTCGTCGTCGACCTCGGGAAGGACCTTCTCCTTGACCTCCTTGACCAGCACCCGCAGCCTGATCCTGCGGGTCTCGTCGGGATCGGGGTGCTCGACGTCGAAGTCCAAGATGTCGCCCACCTTGGCTCCCCGCAGCTGCCGGTCGAGCTCGGGCACGATCGACTCGCTGCCCACCTCGTAGAGGTAGTCGTCGGCGGTGAGACCCTCGACCGGCTCGCCCCCGAAGGACCCGGCGATGTCGATGGTGAGGTGATCGCCATCTCGAGCAGGGCGCGACACCACGGACAGCTCGCCGAACTGGGCCCGGAGGCGCTCGAGCTGGCCGTCGACCTCCTCCTCGCTCACCCGGGGGTCGGGGATCGTGACCCGGAGGTGCTCGTAGCCGGGAATGCGCACCTTGGGGCGGACCTCGACCACGGCGTCGAACGCCACCGGACCGCTGTCCTGGCCGGAGGTGATGTCGATCTCGGGCGGGGCGATGGCGTCGACGGCCGACTCCAGCACCGCCTGCTCGTAATACTCGGGCAGCGACTCCCGCAGCGCCTCCTGGCGGGCCACGCCGGCGCCGATGCGGGCCTCGAGGATCCGCCGGGGGGCCTTGCCGGGCCGGAACCCAGGGATGCGAGCCTCACGGGCGATGCGCCGGAAGGCAGCATCGACCGCCTTCTCGAACTCGCTCTCGTCGACCTCGACGACCAGCTTGACCCGGTTGCCCTCGAGCGGCTCGACACTGGTGCGCACCAGGGGGGCAGTGTAACGGGGACAGGGGTCGCCCCCGACCGGTACCCTGCGACGGTGCCGGGGAGTAGCGCAGCGGTAGCGCACCTGCTTTGGGAGCAGGAGGTCGCGGGTTCAAATCCCGTCTCCCCGACCGCTGTCGCTGTCAGGCGAGCGGGTGCCCTCGGGTAGCGTGGCGACACTGCGGGTGTAGCTCAACGGTAGAGCTCCAGCCTTCCAAGCTGGTGACGCGGGTTCGACTCCCGTCACCCGCTCTTATCGAAAGTGCAGATCAGGGCCTATATTGCTAGCCCGAGCTGCGGTAGTCAGATGCTGATCTAGGTGTTCCTCTCACGGACGTTGGTGACGCGGTAGGGGTCCACCACTGCGA
>JADDQY010000034.1 GCA_016781135.1 Actinomycetota bacterium | reverse complement strand
GCATCGCCACCAACGACGCGGTCACGAGCAACGACTCCGACGGCACCGCCACCATCGAGACCGGTGACGCCCACGCCGTCGGCAACCTGTCGACCACCGACATCGAGCAGGTCGCCGATGTCGAGCTCGACGGCGGTGACTGCAACCGCGACTGCGATCGTGACCGTGACTGCAAGCGCGGCTGTGACCGTGACTGCAAGCGCGGCTGTGACCGTGACTGCAAGCGCGGCTGTGACCGTGACTGCAAGCGCGGCTGCAAGCGCGACTGGAAGAAGTGTGACCGGGGCTGCGAGCGTGGCCACGGCCGCGGCGGCTTCGCCCGCATCGACCAGGACGCCGACGTCGACAACGAGGGCCACGCCCGCGCCAACACCGGCGACAACGTGGCCATCGGCAACGCCTCGGACAACGACGCCGACAACGACCAGCGGGCACGAGCCCGCCGGGACGGCATCGCCACCAACACCGGCGAGGCGTCGAACGACTCCGACGGGACCGCCGACGTCGCCACCGGCGACGCCAGGGCGATCGGCAACCTCGTCGGCAACAGGGCATGCCAGGGGGACAACACCCCGTCGTGCCCCAAGGCCGACCTTGACCTCCCCGACGTCCCGAAGGTCCCCGACCTTTGCGAAAAGGACAAGGACAAGGACAAGGACGAGGACAAGGACAAGGACGACGAGGACAACCGTCAGCCTCCGGTCGACAACCGTCAGCCTCCGGTCGACAACGGTCAGCCTCCGGTCGACAACGGTCAGCCTCCGGTCGACAACGGTCAGCCTCCGGTCGACAACGGTCGGCCTCCGGTCCCGGAGAACCCTCGGCTTCCGGTCACCCCCGTCGTCAGCGGGGTGAACGGTCAGCAGGGGGAGGCGGCTGCTCTGGCGGTCACTGGCGTCTCGGTTGCGGTCCAGATCGTGTTCGGGCTGCTGCTGCTCGCCTTCGGCTTCTTCCTTCGCCGGAAGGGCCAAACGGCGTAACCACGCCGGTTCGCAGGAAGGGGGCGGCTTCGGCCGCCCCCTTTTCGCGTTGGTAGGGTGGGCGCCCATGACTGGAAACTCCGGCCAGCCCCCCACCACCATCGCCAGGCGGAGCGCAACGCGCAGCGGTGCCGCCACCGACCAGGCCCGTGTGATCCGGCGCTACCTCAGCGCCATCGAGGCGGGCAGGCCGGGGCGGGGGGGAAAGCGGGCCCAGGACGCCGTGACCAGCCGGATCGTCAAGGTCGACGAGCTGCTGGTGTCGGCCGACCCCCTCACTCGTGTGCACCTCACCCAGGAACGCATCGAGCTGCACGCGGAGCAGGTGCGCCTGGGCAACAACAGCGCGGTTGACCTCGCCCAGCTCGAGCGCGAGTTCGTCCGGGTGGCCCGGAGCTACAGCGACCGCCACGGGCTCACCTACGCCGCATGGCGCCAGGTGGGCGTGGCCACCGAAGTGCTCGATCGAGCCGGCATCTTCCGCGCCGACCGAAAGCCGCCCACGCCCAAGGGGGACAAGGTCGAGCAGGCCGGTGCTGGACCGGCGTCGGCTGGCGTCGATGCCTCCGCGGCTGGCACCACCTCGAGCGAGGAGGGCAGCGAGGACACGGCCGCGTCCGGCACCACGGTGACGGCGAGCGGGTCGGGGGTGTCCGCCAACGGGCGGTCCGGTGGTCCTCAGGGAGACCAGGCACCGGCGCCGTCGGCCGATGAGGCCATCGATGGCGGGTCCGGGGCGGCGGTACCCCTCGAGCTGGCTGACGAGCGGTCCGGGCCCGCCGGAGGAGTGTCGTCCCGGGGCCGCAGTGCCCGTCCCGACACCGGTACCTGACGAGCGCCGCCTGGCCTGAGCGGTGGACGAACCCGGCCGGGCTCACGACCTCCTGCGGTGGAGCGAGGCGTTGGCCGCAATCGCCCGAACCGGCCTCGGCTTCACCGACAACCTCTACGAGCGGGAGCGCTTCGAAGAGGTGCTGAAGGTGGCCGCTGAGATGCAGGCGGCGAGTGCCACCGGTGCGGACGCCGAGCTGGTGATGGACGAGTGGATGGCGAGCGTGGGGCGGGGAGTCGCCGGCTACGTCACCCCCAAGGCGGCAGTGGGGGCGGTGGTGGGCAACGACCGTGGCGAGCTGCTGTTGGTCCAGCGGGCCGACTCTGGGGTGTGGCTCTACCCCACCGGGTGGGCCGACGTCGGGTACTCCCCCGCCGAGGTGGCGGTCAAGGAGGTCAGGGAGGAGACCGGCATCTGGTGTCGCCCCGAGCGCCTCATCGCCGTCCTCGACGGTCTGCGCCTCGGCTTCTCCCGCATCCCGCTCTACTCGCTCGTGTTCCACTGCACGATGATTGGAGGTGAGCTGGCCGCTCACCCCCTCGAGTGCGCCGACGTCGGCTGGTTCGCCCGGGATGCGCTGCCGTCGCCGTTGGCGGCGAGCGCCCGCTGGGTGCCGGCCGCCTTCGCCGCCATTGACGGCGAGCCTGTCGAGGTGGTGTTCGATCGGCCTCGAGCCGAAGGTTCGGGATCGAGCTGATCGTGTTCGGAACCCGGCGGAGCCGTCCGCAGCGATGACCACCTCCTGGGCTCGCGCCTGGCGGGCAGCCAGCCCGCCACGGACCGGGTGCGGCGGCTAGCCCTGCAGCTGCTGGAGCAGCCAGTCGACGACGGAGATGTGCCCTCCCGTCCTCTCCCACTCGGTAGCGATCGATTCGTGGTCGACGAGGCCGGCGGCGTCGGGGGGACGGCCGAGGGCACGGGTGGCGGCGGCAGCCAGGGGAGCGGGCTCGACCTCCTCGCCGTAGGCGGCGAACGCCTCCAACCCGTCCCACAGGGCGGCCAGGGGCGCGGGGGGCGGTAGGCCCTCGGCCAGGGCCAGGGCCACGGCCGGGAACAGGTCGCCGGTCGAGACGGGAGCCGGTCGCACGAAGCCGGCCACGGGGTGGAGGCGCCACTCGAGGGTGAAGCCTCCCGGGCCGTCGTCGCGCAGCCACACCTGCGAGCCGTTGACGTAGGCATCCACCGGTTCCCCGAAGCGCTGGTCGAGTGCGAGGATCAACCCCTCGTCGACCCGCCACACGCAGGTGGACACCAGCCTCGTCATCGCTCCCACTGGACGCCGACCCACCCGGGCCAGCCGCTGCTACGCCTGGGCGGGGTCGACCACGCCGCAGGCGACGCGGGCGCCGGCGTCGCCGGTGCTGGTGGTCATCTGGTCGGGACCGGGCGCAGCACCGCCGGCGGCGGTGTAGCGATTCGGGATGTTGGCGAAGTTGTCGCTGCTGGCGTGGACCATGACCGCGGCGCCGTCACCGGCGGTCAGCTCCTCGACGGTGAAGGTGTCGAGGGTGACCGTCATCGACGCCGTGCCGTCGTCTCTGACATAGAGGCTGGGCATGTCGCCGTCGTGGTCTCCGTGGCCGCCGCCTTCACCGACGTAGTGGCCCTTTGCGGTGGTGAACGGGCCGTCGGGCGCACCGGGTTCGCACAGCCCGACGTCGTGGATGTGGAAGCCGTGGAAGCCGGGTTGGAGGCCCTCGAGCTCGGCTCTGACCCTGACGCTGTTCCCTTCGGGCGTGAGGGTCACGGTGCCGACCGAGGCGCCTTCGGCGTTGGTCATGCTCACCTCGGTCCCCTCGCCGCCGGTCGTCTCCTGTCCCGTCTGCGCACCTTCGGTCTGTTGGCCGGAGGTCGACGGCGAGGTGGCAATGCCGGCGCCGTCGTCGGTACAGCCGCCGAGCACGGCGATGGCGGCGATGAGTAGGAGCACAGAGTTTCGACGCATGGGGGTGACGCTAGCGCGAGTCAGCGAGCGGGCGGGGCGGGAAGCGCCGAGCGGGCGGCGGCGACGCAACCTCGAGGAGACCCCCTCGGCCTACGCCCGGACTCGCCCCGACCTCGCCCGGCCGAGGTGTCTCTCAGTCGCTTTCCTGATTACGCAGGAACCGCTCGACCTCCTCGGCCAGAGATCCCGAGGGCACGCCCTCGTTGTTGTCGTAGCGGTGCTCGAGGCGCTCGACGTACTCGGTCATCTCCTCGTCGTCGGCGACGACGTTGCTGACCTGGCGTTCGTAGGCGGCGGCGGTGATCTCGAGATCGGAGGTCGACACCGGCACCGACAGCACCTCGGCGGTGCGTTCCACCAGGGCCAGGGCCGCCTTGGGTGAGGGCGCTCCGGGCACGTAGGACGGCACGGCTGCCCAGAGGGAGGCCGCCGGGACTCCTGCCCGGGCACAGGCGTCCTGCAGCACGCCGACGATACCGGTGGGGCCCTCGTAGCTGGACCGCTCCAGCTCGAACCGCCGGATGAGGGCTTGGTCGACGGCGGTCCCGATCACCGAGGTGGGACGGGTGTGGGGGACTTCAGCCAACAGGGCCCCGAGGGTCAGCACGAGACGTGCGTCGAGCGACTGGGCCAAGGCCACCACCTGAGCGCAGAAGGTGCGCCACCGCAACTGGGGCTCGATGCCGAGCAGCACCACGGCGTCGATCCCTGCGCCACTGCCGTAGGTGAGGGCGTTGGCCGGCCACTCGATCGTGCGGGTGATCCCGTCGTGCAGCTCCACCCGGGGACGGGTGCTGGTGAAGTCGAAGAACTCCTCGGGATCGATCTCGGCCAGCGGCTGGGGTGCCCAGCGGTCTCGCAACCAGCGGGCGGCGACGGTGGCGGCGTCGCCGGCGTCGTTCCAACCCTCGAACGCGGCGATCAGCACCGGTCGTTCGAGCCGGGGACGCGCCGACCAGCGAACGTGATCCATGCCCCGAGGCTAAGAGCGTCGATGGAGAGGCGCACCCGCGCCACGGCCCGACACGCACCCGCTGGCCCGGACCGGGAGGTACCGTGGCCCGACGTGGGCCCCTCCTCCCAGCCGCTGTTGGACGTGCTCATCGCCGCCCGACCCCGCCACCGGGGCCGCCTCCACCAAATCGTGTTCTTCCTGTCGATCCCCGCCGGCGCTGCCCTGGTGGCGGTAGCCACCACCGCCTCGGCACGGGTCGGAGCCCTCGTCTACGCCCTCAGCCTCACCGGCTTGTTCGGCACCAGCGCCGCGTACCACCGCGTAGCCCGGAGCGTGAAGGCCCGGGGCCTCATGCGCCGGCTCGATCACGCCATGATCTTCGTGCTGATCGCCGGTTCCTACACGCCGATGTGCCTCGTGGCCCTGGAAGGCACGTGGCGGGTGGTGTCGCTGGCGGTGGTCTGGGGCGGAGCGCTGACCGGCGTCGCCCTCAAGGTGATCCGCCTCGAGGCCATGCGTCTCGGCAACGCCCTCTACGTGATCCTCGGCTGGGCAGTGCTGGCCATCCTGCCCCAACTGGCCAAGCGGGTCGGCCCGCTGACGATCGCCTGGATGGGGGCGGGCGGCGTCCTCTACACCCTCGGGGCGGTGGTGCTGGCTCGGCGCCGACCCGATCCCGTGCCGCACGTGTTCGGCTACCACGAGGTGTGGCACAGCCTGGTGGTGGCGGCCGCCGCGTGCCACTACGTGATGATCCTGGGGGTGGTCCGGGTCTCCTGAGAGACGCGAAACGTGCTCTTCTAGACTCCCGCCGGCAGCGCCGGCCCGAGCCGGCCCCGACCCGAGGAGCCGGATTGGACGAGTCAGCACGGTGGCGCCGGCGGGCGGTGGCCGATCTGATGACCAGCCCAGCGGTCACCGCCCAGCGGGATGAGTCCATAGCCCAGGTGGCCGTGCGCATGGACAAAGAGCGGGTGGGCTGCGTGGTGGTGGTCGAGGACGAACGGCCCCTCGGTATCCTCACCGAACGCGACATCGTCCGCTTCGCGTCCTCGGGGGCGGACCCGGCGTCGGCGCCGGTAGGTCAGTGGATGACCGAAGGCCCCGACACGGTTGCGGCCACGTCGGAGGCCGGCGAGGCGATCGTCTGCCTCGCCGAGCGAGGCTACCGCCACGTCCCCGTCGTCGACGACGGCCGCCTGGTGGGGGTGGTCTCGATGCGGAACCTCATGCCCATCGCCCAGGTGCAGCCGATGCACCACCCCGGCGAGGTCGAGGCGCCAAAGGGCTTGGCCGGGGTCGTCGTCGCCGACACCGAGATCGGCGACGTCCGGGGCCAGGAGGGCTTCTACCACTACCGCCAGCACGATGCCCGCGAGCTGGCGGAGCGACGCTCGCTCGAGGACGTCTGGCACCTCCTGTTCTTCGGGGCGTTGCCCGACGGGGGCCAGCGCGCGGCGTTCGTCGAGGCGGTCGAGCCGCTGAGGACACTTCCCGACGCCGTGCGCCCTCTGCTGCCCGCCATCGCCAGCATCGGGGAGACGTTCGTTCCCCTCGAGGCGCTGCGGTCGGCGGTGTCGCTCACCTCGGCCGCCCTGGGCTTCCGTCCTTGCCTCGACGTCTCCGCCGAGCAGCTGAGGGACGACGCCCTCCGGCTGTGCGCGTTGCTCCCCACGCTGATCGGTGCCCTGTTCCGACTGCGCCAGGGGCTGGAACCGGTGGAGCCCGACCCCGAGCTGTCCCACGCCGCCAACTACTTGTGGATGGTCACCGGAAAGGTTCCCGAGCCGGAGCACGCCCGGGCCATCGAGCAGTACCTCGTCTCCACCGTCGACCACGGGTTCAACGTCTCCACCTTCACCGCCCGGGTCATCTCCTCGACGGGCGCCGATCTCGGCGCCTCGTTGGTCGGGGCCATCGGCGCCCTGTCCGGTCCGCTGCATGGCGGTGCTCCGAGTCGTGCCCTCGACATGCTCGATGCCATCGGCGAGCCGGAACGGGCAGAAGCGTGGATCCGCAACACGGTGGCCAGCGGCGGGCGCATCATGGGTTTCGGCCACCGGGTGTACAAGACCGAGGACCCCCGATCGGCGCTGCTGCGAGAGCTGGCCGAGCGCCTGGGGGGCGACCGGGCGGCCCTGGCGCGACGGGTCGAGCAGACGATCGTCGACGTGCTGGCCGAGCTCAAGCCCGGTCGCGAGCTGCACGCCAACGTCGAGTTCTATGCCGGGGTCGTCATGGAGCGCTGCGGCCTGTCCCCGGAGATGTTCACCCCGACCTTCGCCGCCAGTCGGGTCATTGGCTGGTGCGCCAACGTCATGGAGCAAGCCAGCGACAACCGCATCATCCGTCCCAGCGCCCGCCACGTCGGGCCGCCTCCGCCCCAGCCCGTTCCCTGGCCCGACGAGTGACGGTCGAGGAGGTCACCGAGGTCACGCCCGAGGTGGTCGCCGCGTTCGAGGCACTCGTGCCCCAGCTGTCGAGATCGTCACCGATCCCGACTGCCGCCGAGCTGGCCGAGATGGTGGCGTCGCCGGCCACCACCGTGCTCGTCGCCCGTGACGACGCCGGTCACATCGTCGGCACGCTCACCCTGGTGGTGTTCCGCATCCCCACCGGGCTCAGGGCCTGGATCGAAGACGTGGTGGTCGACGGGAGCGCCCGGGGAGCCGGGGTGGGTTCTGCCCTCACCGAGGCGGCGATCGCCCTGGCCGGGGAAGCGGGGGCCCGTAGCCTCGACCTCACCTCGCGTCCGAGCCGGGAGCAGGCCAACCGCCTCTACCGTCGCCTCGGCTTCGATCTCCGCCAGACCAACGTGTACCGCTACCGGCTCGACGCCGAGTAGCCCTCCACACCGCCGGCCCGGCCCCGGCAGGGGACCGAGCACGGGACGGGTCGGGGTCTGCCCTCGGGAGGACGGGCTCGGCCTTCGTGGTGGCGAGCAGGGCGACAGGAACCGGCGGCCTACGATGGCGCCATCAGCGTGCCGCCCGAACCCCCCGGCGCCCGCGCCCCCACCAGCCTTCTCGACATCGCCCACAAGGTCGAGGCCCGGGTGGCGGCGCTCCTCGACGAGGAGACCCTTCGCTGGGCGGCCATCGACCCTGACCTGGCCGACCTCGTCGAGAGCCTGGCCGATCTGGTCGACGCCGGCGGCAAGCGGCTCCGACCGGCGTTCTGCCACTGGGCCTACGTCGGAGCCGGTGGTGACGGCGGTGATCCGGTGGTGGTCGACGTCGGTGCGGCCTTCGAGCTCCTCCACGCCTTCGCTCTGGTCCACGACGACATCATGGACGGGTCCGACCAGCGCCGGGGCCGGCCCACGGCCCACATCACCTACGCCGTTCGCCATCAGCGGGAGGGCTGGCGGGGCGAGTCCCGTCGCTTCGGGGAAGGCGTCGCCATCCTCGTGGGTGACCTGGCCTTCGTCTACGCCGACATGCTCATGGCCGCTGCCCCCGCCGCCGCCCGGGCCGTCTACGACGAGCTGCGGGTGGAGCTCAACATCGGCCAGTACCTGGACGTGCTGGGGACCGCCCGCGGTCGAGCCGACCTCGACACTGCCCGGCGCATCACCTCCTACAAGTCGGGGAAGTACACCGTCGAGCGGCCGCTGCACGTCGGGGCGGCGCTGGCTGGTCGCCTCGAGGAGTTGGCCGGGCCGCTGTCGGAGTACGGGCTCCCACTGGGTGAGGCGTTCCAGCTCCGGGACGACCTCCTCGGAGCCTTCGGCGACGTCACCTCCACTGGCAAACCGGTGGGCGACGATCTGCGGGAGGGCAAGCCCACCCCGCTCATGGCCATCGCCGTCCAGCGGGCGACAGGGGCAGCGGCCGCCCGGCTACGGCGGGCGGGGGACCCGCAGTTGAGCGATGTTGAGGTGGCCGGGCTCCAGGAGGTGCTCGTCGACACCGGTGCCCGCGAGGAGATCGAACGGGCCATCGAGCGCCTGACCAACGAAGCGGTGGACGCGGTGAAGGCGTCGCCGCTCGCCGAGGAGGCGCAGGTCGCCCTCGCCGAGCTCGCTGTCTACGTGGCGTGGCGGGATCGCTAGTCGCCCTCCAGCGGGCGGGTCGGGGGCCAGCGTGACCGTGTCCGGCGCCCGGTCCTCGCTGCCTCCGGGCCTCGCCTTGGTGGGGCTAGCGTCGCCCGGCGCAACCTGCACCGGTGAGAGGGGAGCTGATTCCGAATGCAGGTGATCATCGTGGGGGCGGGGCTGGGCGGGCTCTCGGCCGCTTGCCACCTAACCGGGCGGGGCCACGACGTGGTGGTGCTGGAGCGGGGAGAGGTCCCCGGCGGTCGGGTTGGCCTGCTCGAGATGGGCGGCTACCGCTTCGACACCGGGGCCACGGTGTTGACCATGCCGGCGCTGGTCGAGGAGTGCTTCGCCGCCCTCGGTGCCCGCATGGCCGACTTCGTCGACGTCAACCCCGTCGACCCGATGTACCGGGCCTGCTACGCCGACGGTTCGGTGCTTCGGGTGTGGCACGGGCGCGAGCGCATGAGCAGGGAGATCGCCGAGGTGTGCGGGCCGGGCCAGGCCCGGGCCTTCGGACGCTTCTGCGACTGGCTGGGCAAGCTCTACCGCCTGGAGATGCCCAACTTCATCGGGCGCAACTTCGACTCCCCCCTGGATCTCACCTCTCCCATCGGCCCCACCATCGACCTCGTCCGTCTCGGTGGCTTCCGGCGCATGGCCGCCGCCGTCGCCTCCTACTTCGACGACGAGCGCCTGCAGCGCATCTTCAGCTTCCAGTCGATGTACGCCGGCCTGGCGCCCTATGAGGCCCTGGCCCTGTACTGCGTCATCACTTACATGGACTCGGTGGAGGGGGTGTACTTTCCCACCGGCGGGATGCACGCCATGTGCCGGGGGATGGCGGCCGCCGCCGAGAAGGGCGGGGCCGAGATCCGCTACGGGGCGACCGTGGAGACCATCCTGCGCCGCCGCGGGACGACAGGGCCGGTCACCGGGGTCCGCTTGGCCACCGGCGAGGTGATCGCCGCCGACGCGGTCGTGGCCAACCCCGACCTCCCGGTCGCCTACCGAACGCTGCTCGGCGGCCTCGACGCTCCCCGCACCGCCCGCCGTGGTCACTACTCCCCCTCGTGCGTGGTGTGGCACGCCGGGGTCCGGGGCCTCCCACCGCCTGACGCCGCCCACCACAACATCCACTTCGGCGCCGCCTGGGACGACGCTTTCAAGGCGATCCTCCGCGATGGCGTCCGCATGCCGGATCCGTCGATCCTGGTCACGATCCATTCCAAGGACGACCCTTCCCTGGCACCGGAGGGGTGCAGCACGTTGTACGTGCTCGAACCCACCCCCAACCTCGACGGTCGGATCGACTGGACCGCCGAGCGCGAGCGGGTGAGAGACGCGCTGGCGGCGCGGGTAGCGGCGCTCGGCTACCCGAGCGATGTGGAGGTGCAGGCCTTCGTCGACCCCCTCGACTGGGAGCGCCAGGGCATGGAGCGGGGGACGCCCTTCGCCCTGTCGCACCGGTTCCTCCAGACGGGGCCGTTCCGGCCGAACAACGTCGACAAGCGTGCGCCGGGACTGGTGTTCGTGGGCTCCGGCACCGTCCCCGGGGTGGGGGTGCCCACGGTGTTGGTGTCGGGGCGCCTCGCCGCCGATCGCGTCGAGGAGCACGGCCGGCGGCGATGATCACGCTCGAGCAGAGCTACGAGCGCTGCCGCCGGCTCAACCAGCGCTACGGCACCACCTACTACTGGTCGACCAAAGCGCTGCCTCGGGTGAAGCGCCACCACGTGCACGCGCTCTACGGCTTCTGCCGCTACGCCGACGACATCGTCGACGACCTCGGCAGCTCCGCACCCACCGACGTCAGGGCCAAGGCCCTCGCCGACTTCGGAGACCGGTTCTTCGTCGACCTCAACGCCGGCGACTCCGACGATCCCGTGCTCAAGGCCGTGGTCCACACCGTGC
Organism: Actinomycetota bacterium; assembly: GCA_016781135.1. Taxonomy (GTDB): domain Bacteria; phylum Actinomycetota; class Acidimicrobiia; order Acidimicrobiales; family CADCSY01; genus JADDRA01. The sequence continues at coordinate 12,022 of JADDQY010000034.1, read as the reverse complement.
GGGCCTTTCGCATCGACCCCGACTGCTTCCGGCGCTTCCTTCGCTCGATGACGATGGACCTGAGCGTGGCTGCCTACGAGAGTTGGAACGACCTGCTCGGCTACATGGACGGCTCGGCGGCGGTGATCGGCGAGATGATGCTGCCCATCCTCGAGCCCACGTCGCCGGCGGCCAAGCCCCACGCCCAGGACCTCGGCAACGCCTTCCAGCTCACCAACTTCCTGCGCGACGTCGGTGAAGACCTCGACCGGGGCCGGGTTTACATCCCCCAGGAAGACCTGCGCCGCTTCGGCGCCGACCCCTCGCTGCGCCGGGCAACCCATGAGTGGCGGAGCCTCATGGCGTTCGAGATCGAGCGCTGCCGGGCGCTGTACCGCTCGGCCGACATCGGGCTCGACCTGCTGCCCCGGTCGTCACTGCCCGGCATCCGGGCGGCCCGCATCCTCTACGCCGGCATCCTCGATCGCATCGAGCTCCAGGAGTGCGACGTGTTCAGCCGCCGGGCCCGGGTTCCTGTCTGGCGCAAGGCGGCGACCGTGGGGCGCCTGGCATCGGGCGCGCTGGTCAGAGGTGCGGCCAGTCGAGCCCGGGCGCGGCTCCCGTGAGCGAGCGCAACGATGGCGACGAGTGCCGGGCCGGCGACCAGGTGGTGGCGATGTTCGATGCCGTCGAGGCGCTGGGGGACTTCGGTCCCCGCTACCAAGCTCTGCTGACCGGTTTCGACGCGGACGACGACGGCGACGGCCGCGTGCGACGCCGGCCGAGGCGTGGCGAGCGCTCGGTGCTGTTCACCCCCCGCCGGGCCGTCCACGAGGGCAACCACCACCTCCTCGCCATCGAGCGGGAGCTGTGGGCCGGGCGCAGCGCCGGTCGTTGAGATGACCGCTCGGCTCAGCCTCGCCCGACCATCCTCAGAGGCGCTGACCACCGGTCTGGTGGCCTTCGCCGTCATGGCCCTGGCCCAGGCGCCGATCCCCTTCCTCGACGACGACCGGCTGCTCACCACCGTGGTGGTGGTGGCCTTCTTCGCCGCCACCTGCGCCCTCTCCGCCGACGTGTGGCGACCGCGCCGGGTCGCGCTGGCCGCCGGGTTCATCGTCGCCGCCACCTTCGCCCTCGAGCTCCTCGGGTCCACCACTGACTGGCCGTTCGGCGCCTACGACTACACCGGCGCCCTGGTACCCGAGATGGGGGGCGTCCCCCTCGTCGTCCCCCTCGCCTGGTTCGCCATGGCCGTGCCCGCCCGAGAGGTGGCGGCCCGGCTGGTGCGCCCGGCGTGGGCTCGGGTGGCGGTGGGAGCGCTGGCCCTGACCGCCTGGGACCTGATGCTCGACCCCCAGATGGTGGGTGAGGGCTATTGGGCGTGGGAGGCCGACGGGGTGTGGCGGGGCATCCCGCTGTCGAACTACGCCGGCTGGCTGGTGTCGTCGGCGGCGGTCATGGTCGTGCTCGATCGGCTGCTCCCCGCTCCCGGCCGCAGCCGCCCCCTGTTCTGGCTCTACGCCTGGTGGGGGTTCTCCGAGTCGCTGGCGTTCCTGGTGTTCTTCGCGGATCCGCTGGTGGGCGTGGTCGGGGGGCTGGCCATGTTGGTACCCGCCGGGCTGGCCTGGGGACGCACGCGGCCGATGCCCAGCAGCCGTACGTCTCATGGCTGAGGCCGTCGTCATCGGCGGCGGGGTGGGCGGGATGGCCGCCGCCATCCGGCTGCGAGCCGCCGGCCACGACGTGATGATCGTCGAGCGCAACGAGGTCCTCGGAGGCAAGCTGGCGGCGCAGTCGATCGGCGACTTCACCTTCGACACCGGCCCGTCGCTGCTCACCCTGCCCGAGGTGTTCGACGACCTCCTCGCCACCGCCGGCACCTCCTTGGCCGACGTCGTCGAACCGGTGCGCCTCGACCCCATCTGCCGCTACCGCTGGGGCGACGGGTCGAGCTTCGACCACCGGGCCTCGGCCCCCGACGCCGTGGCCGAGGTCGACCGCCTGAGCCCGGGGTCGGGCCCGGCCTTCCGCGCCTACCTCGACCACGGTCGGCGGGTGTGGGAGGTGTCGAGGCGGACGTTCTTCGCCGGGCCGATGGAGTCGCCCGTCGACCTGGTACGGCGGATGCAGGGGCCCTCCGACCTGTGGGCCGTCGACCCGCTGCGCTCCCTCGACGCCCGGGCCCGGTCGCACTTCGCCGATCCCCGCTTGGTGCAGTGGGCCGGCCGCTACGCCACCTACTCCGGCTCCTCGCCCTACGCTGCGCCGGCCACGCTGGCCTGCATCCCCTGGATCGAGCAGTCGTCGGGGGCGTGGTACGTGCGCGGCGGCGTGGCCGGACTGGCCGACGCCCTGGGCAAGGTCGTCGCCGGGATCGGCGTCGAGGTTCGCAACGCCACCGAGGTCGAGGCCGTGCGGGCCGACGACGAGGCGGTGCGTGGGGTGCGCCTGGCCGGCGGCGAGACGGTCGACGCCGACGTGGTCGTGGCCAACGTTGACGCCACCCACCTCTACGCCGACCTCCTGCCCGATCAGCAGGCGCTGCGCCGGGTGCTACGGGCGCCGGTGTCGTCGTCGGGCTTCGCCCTCCTGGTCGGGGTGGAGGGCCGGACCGACCACCTCGCCCACCACAACATCGCCTTCTCGTCGGACGAGGCAGTCGAGTTCGCCGACATCTTCGAGCGCCGTCAACCGCCCGGCGACCCCACGCTCTACGTGTGCGCCTCGGCCGTCACCGATCCGAGCCAGGCGCCCGAGGGTTGCGAGAACTGGTTCGTGCTGGTCAACGTGCCTCCGGCGTCGGCCGTGGACTGGGATGCCGAGGCCGAGCCCTACCGGGACCACCTGCTCGAGCGACTGGCCCGCTGGGGCTGGGACCTGGGCGGGCGGATCCGCTCGATCGAGGTGATCACCCCGCTCGACATCTCGAAGCGCTACCGGGCGTGGCAGGGCTCGATCTACGGCACGTCGTCGAACGGCCGCCGGGCGGCGTTCCTGCGCCCCTCGAACCGCGGCCCCCGCCGTGGCCTGTACCTGGTCGGCGGCTCCAGCCACCCGGGCGGCGGCCTGCCGCTGGTGGCGATCAGCGGTGCCATCGTGGCCGCCATGGTCGAGGCCGACCTCCTTCACCGGTGACCGGCTGGCGTCGCGCCAGGTGTGCCGGGCGTTCGATCCCTGGGACGTCGTGCTGCAGCGGCGCTGAGGGCCTCCGTTAGGGTCGTCTCGTGACCGTCGCCACCCCCGCTGCCCGCCGGTTCTGGCTGCGGCCCAAGTGGGTCGTGGGCCACGTGCTGGTCGTGGTGCTGGTGGTCGCGTTCGTCAACCTCGGGTTCTGGCAACTGCGGCGCCTCGACGAAAAGCGGGCGGTCAACGCCGCCATCGAAGCCCGGTCGTCCCTGCCCCTGCGACCGGTGGAAGACGTGGTCGACCCCGCCGCCGGGTTCGGGGACGTCGACGACCTCGTCTACCGGCGGGTGAGCGCCCGGGGCACCTACGACCCAGCCGCCTCGGTGCTGGTGCGGTCGCGCTCGCTCGACGGCCGGCCCGGGTTCCACGTGCTCACCCCCCTGGTCACCGGCCAAGCGACGGCCTTGGTGGTCAACCGCGGCTTCGCCCCGTTCACCGCCGAGTCCGCTGAGGCCCTGGCCGCCACCCGACCGCCATCCGGAGAGGTCGAGGTCACGGGCCTCCTGTTCTCCACCCAGGAGCGGGAAGGGATCGGCCCCACCGACCCGGCCGAGGGCGTGCTCCGCGAGATCTCCCGGGTCGATCTCGCCCGGCTGCAGGCGCAGTACGGCGCCGACGTGTACCCCCTGTACCTGCAGCTGTCGGCACAGGTGCCGGCGCCCGCGGGGGCGCTGCCCATCGTGCTCCCCGAACCCGAGCAGAGCGAGGGCAACCACCTGTCCTACGCCGTCCAGTGGTTCGTCTTTGCCGCCATCGGCGCCGGCGGATGGCCCCTGCTGCTGCGCAACACCGCCCGGGAGCGCCGTCGGCCAACCGCCGCTCCTCCTCCGGTCTCTGTCGGGTCCACCTCGTCCCCCGTGGCTCAGCCGACGAACAACGGGGCGAGCGTGGGGCCCTGAGCCTCGCTGCCCGGATCCTCACCGCCACCCGGGCGCTGGCCGGGGTGGCGGCGCTGGCCCGCGTCGCCCGGGGCGCCCGGCGCCTGCCGCCGCTGTCGCCCGAGCCCGACCGGGCGCTGTCCGAGGCGGTGTCGGTGGTCATCCCGGCTCGTGACGAGGAGCACCGCATCGGCCCCGCCCTGGCCGCTCTCGCCGTCGACCCTCAGGTGGCCGAGGTCATCGTGGTCGACGACTGCTCCAGCGACCGCACCGCCGCCGTCGCCGCCGCCGCCGGGGCCCGGGTCATCGTCGGTGCTCCCCTGCCCGATGGTTGGGTGGGCAAGCCCTGGGCACTGCAGCAGGGCCTGGAGGCGGCCAAGGCCACGTGGCTGGTCACCCTCGACGCCGACGTCGCGCCTCGTCGCGGCCTGGTGGGTGCCGTGGTCGGTGCCGCCGAGGCTCACGGCTTCGATCACCTGACCGCCGGCGGGCGCTTCGTCTGCGACACCGCCGGCCAGCGCTGGCTGCACCCGGCCATGCTGGCCACGCTCGTGGTGCGGTTCGGTCCGCCCGGGCGCACCACGATGCCCTCCCCGTCGCGGGTGGTGGCCAACGGCCAGTGCACGGTGAGCCGCCGGGCGGCTCTGGCCGCCGAGGGCGGGTACCGCCCCATCGCCGGCCACCTCACCGACGACGTCGCCCTGGCCCGGCACCTGGCCCGCTCCGGTTGGCGGGTCGGCTTCCTCGACGGGACCCGGCTTTTCGACGTGCGCATGCACACGTCGATGGCCGAGGTCTGGCGCCAGTGGGGCCGTTCCCTGCCCATGCCCGACGTGACCAGCCGCTGGTGGCAGGCAGCCGACCTGGCCGTGGTCTGGCTGGCGCTGGCCCTGCCGCTACCTCGCCTGCTGGCCCGACGGGGCGACCGCCTCGACGTGGTGCTCGCCGGGGTGCGCCTGGCCCTCGTGGCCGCCACCGCCCCCGCCTACCGGTACCGAGGACGAGCGTACTGGTGCTCGCCCCTGGCCGACCTTCCCGTTGCCGTTCGCGTCGCCTGGGGCACCGTGCGCCCGGGGACGGCGTGGCGGGGCCGCACCTACGACTGCCCCGGCGAGCGGCGCAGGAGCCGGGTGGCAGTGGCGCGAGCGGTCGGGCGGCATCTCCGTCGTCGTTGACCGGTGCGCCCCTCCCGCGCCCGGCGTCCACCAGCAGCCGGGTGGCGCTCGGTGGTCAGGTGCTGGTGCCGCCGTCCGTTCCCCTCGGGCCCGATCCTGGTCGCTCACGGCCCTCACGGCGCGGGGTTCGCCCTGTTCGACCGACCTCGGCCCTCGAAGTACGCCCGGCCAGCGCGAAGCGAACGCCGATGATGCTCATCAGCGCGCCGGTGGCTGCGGTCCGGTGCGGGCCCTCGACCAGCAGCTGGACCACAGGGAAGGCGACCACGCCGAGGCGCGCCCCCCAAGCGAAGCGGCCGGCGGCGGCTACGGCGGCGAACAGCCCAACGGACAGCGCCCCGGCCAGAGGCGACAGCACGCACGTCCCCCCGGCCCAGGTGAGGATCGAACGGCCGCCCCGGAAGCCGGCGAACACCGGCCAGGCGTGGCCCACCATGGCGGCACCCACCCCGGCGTAGCCGACGCCCCAAGCCCCCGCCGGGGCAGCCAGCACCCCCACCAGCCCGGCGACCACGCCCTTGGCCACGTCGCCGGCGAACACCGGCGCCGCCCGCCGCGCCCCCAGGTGCAGGCGCACGTTCCAGTAGCCCGGGTTGGCATCGCCGGCGGTCCGGGGGTCGAGGTTGTGGCGGCGCCCGACCAGCACCGCCACCGGCACCGAGCCGACCAGGTACCCGGTGGTCACCGCCACCCCGGTGGCGAGGACGGTGGCCGACCGCATGCCAGCCAGCTTCCCACCTCGGTACCGTCGCTGCAGATGCCGACCGTCGCCTCGTTCCATCTGACCCGCTACCCCCGTCGCCACGCCCTGGACGCCATGGCGGGCATGGTCACGCGTCACCGTGGGCTCGCCGCCACCCCCGGCCTGCACTTCGTCCGCCAGCTCGGCACCGGCGCCGGCTCGGCCATGGGTCTCGGGGCCGACCTGCGCCGGTGGGCGACGTTCGCGGTGTGGGAGGGCGACGACGCTCTCGACGACTTCCTCGCCCGCTCGCCCGTCGCCGCCCGCTGGCACCAGCACGGCGACGAGACCTGGACTGTGCGGCTGGCCCCGGTGTCGGCCCACGGGGCGTGGAGCGGGGCCCAGCCCCTCGGGGCCGCCGACGTCGACACCGGCGCCGCCGCCGACCGAGACGGGCCGGTGGCGGTGCTGACCCGGGCCCGCATCGGTCTACGCCACTGGCCGGCGTTCTACCGCTCGGTGCCGGCGGTGGAGGCCCACCTGCGCCGCCAGACCGGGCTCCTGGCGGTGCTCGGGATCGGGGAGGCCCCAGTGGGCCTGCAGGCCACGTTCAGCCTGTGGCGCTCGGCGGCCGACGTCGACGCGTTCGCCTACCGGGGCGGAGCCCATGACGAGGTGGTGCGCCGGACCCGGGCCGAGGGCTGGTTCAGCGAGGAGATGTTCGCCCGGTTCCGGGCCTACGGCTCGGCCGGCACCTGGGACGGTCGCGACCCCTTGGCCGGGGCTCGGCGCCCGGCCGGAGGGAACGGGTCGTAGTCGACCGCCGCCGCCCGCTCCCGGAGGGCGGCCGGCACCACCGGGAAGAGCATGCCGTAGGGCTCGCCGCCCCAGAGGTGGTGGATGCGGTGCGCCGCCTTGAGCCGCTCGCAGACCGCCAGCTCCCCGTTGAACCAACCCAGCCGCCGGTGGATGTAGATGTCGTGCACGAAGAAGTAGGCGGCGCCGTAGAGGGTGAGCCCGATGGCGATCGGCAGGAGCAGTGCCAGCCCGTCGACGTTGAGCCCGAGGGCGAAGCCGGCCATGGCCACCGTGGAGCCGACGAGGGGGTAGACGTCGTTGAGCTCGAAGCCGGGCTGAGGCCGGCGCTGGTGGTGGCTCTTGTGGATGGGCATCCCGGGGCCGTGCATGAGGAAGCGGTGGGAGAGGTAGACGAGCACTTCCATCCCGAGGAACGCACCGACCACGAGCAGCGCCGTCATGACACGACCCTACCGCCCTGCGGGGAGCGCGCCGATGGCAACGTCGGTGTTGGCGGGAGCTCCTACTCGGTGGCCGCCTGGGCGAGCTTTTGGCTGTCGCGCTCCCACACCAGGACCGGGATGGTGAGCATGGCGAAGGCGTACAGAAACTCCTCGGTAGGGATGTCCCACGGGAAGCGGAGGCCGCTGGTGTGGGTCTCGTCATAGATCACGATGGGGGCCGAGAGCTTGCTCATCCACCCGTCGACGCCCACCATGAAGCCGAAGCAGATGGCCATCGAGATCCAGTAGGTCTTCGAGCGGAAGACACCGGTACGCAGCCACGCCGTCTCCGCCGCGACCACACCGGCGGCGGCAAGCGCCGAGGTCAGCGGGTAGGCCCTGACCAGGGATGGCGCCCGGCCAGCCCGTTGCCGACCGCCTCGTAGCTCAGCAGCGCGCAGATGGGGACGGCGACGAAGAAGGCCAGCTCGTCGAGCGGCAGCCCGCCGGGCAGCTCGACCCCGCTGGAGTACCTTGGGTTCAGGCGCCAGTGCCCGGCCTTGAAAGCGAGGGCGTCCCACGGCACGAAGATAGCCAGGGTCGGGGCCAGCGCCCGGACCAGCCGCCGGGGCCGGCGCCACACCCGGGCCCGGTAGGCGAACTCCAGCGGCAGCGTGAGGACGAGGCAGCCGCCCAGCAGCTTGAGGTACTGCAGGCGATCCTCCATCCCGGCGCCGAGCTTACCGACCGCGTGCTCGACACCTCGGCCGACCGTCCACCGGCGCGGCTAGGGGCGATCAGTGGCGAGCACCGCCGTGCCGACCCGGACCAGTCCCAGGGCTCCGGCGGCCATGAGCAGCGCGCCGCCGAGGAGGTAGACGGCCCGCACGCCCAGAGTGTCGGCGAGCACCCCGCCAAGCCCGATGCTGACGAGCCGGGCCGACTGCCACACGACGTCGTAGAGGGCGAAGACCCGGCCGCGCACGGCGTCGGGCACCGTGGTTTGCAGCAGGGTCTGGTAGGTGACGTGGCCCGTGCTGGTACCTATCCCGTAGGTGGCCAGCGCCCCCAGGGCCAGGGCAAAGCTGGAGGACGCCGCCAGCACCAGGTCGACGCCACCTCGAAGGAGGTACGGGCCGAACAGCAGCGTTGGGCGGCGGACGTCGGCCACCACCCGCTGCAGTACCAGCGGACCGAGGCCGGCGCCGACCCCGATGGCGCCGAGCAGGAGGCCGAATCGGGCCGGACCGACGTCGAGGTGGCGCTCGGCCAGCACCACCAGCAAAGCGCTGGTCGCTCCCGCCGACAGCGCGGCGAGGGCCTGCACGCCGGCCATCGTCGACAGCAACCTGCTCCGACGCACCACCGCCAGCCCCTCCCGCACCTGGTGCAGACGCCCGGCCGGCGAGGTGAGCCGAGGAGCGGCCGGAACCCGGAGCTGGTGCAGCAACGCCGCCGACACCAGGAAGGTGAAGCCGTTGAGGGCGAACGCCGGCCCGGCCCCGGCCAGCGCCACCAGGCCTCCGGCCAAGGGGGCCAGCGCCACCTGGGACACCACCGCCGCCGACCACACCGCCGAGTTGGCCCCTACCACGTCGCCTTTGTCGACCAGCGCCGGCACCACGCTGGCCGCCGCCGGGTTGAAGAACGTGGTCAGCGTCGACAGCCCGAAGGCGGCGGCGTAGACCACGGCGAGCTGGTCCCCGAACACCGCCAGCGCCAGGGCGATGGCGGCTCGGCCGAGGTCGGCGGCGATCATGACCTGCACCCGGGGAAGGCGGTCGACCACCGCTCCGGCCACGAGGCCGAAGGCCAACACCGGCACCACCTCCAGGGCCACGGCGAGGGCGACCTGGAGCCCCGAGCCGGTGAGCCTGAACACCAGCACGACCAGGGCGACGGCGTTGAACGTGTCGCCCCACCGGCTGATGGTCTGGGCCCAGAACAGGCGGCGGAACCCCGGCCGGGCCAGCGCTCGACGCAGCGGGGAGGTGCTCATCCCACCCATTGTGGGTCCCGTTCCCCCCGCTGCCCTGGCACCGTCGGTGGGCCGGCTTGCCAGCAGGGGGTGACCGTCGCCCGCCGACTACGGCGAGGGGCGGAGGCGTAGGTCAGATCGACGCCGGGCGGCGGCGAGTGGCGACGAAGACCACGGTGAACACCCCAGCGCCGACGAGCACGATCGTCGGGCCGGACTGCACGTCGAGGTGGTAGCTGAGGTTCATCCCGACGAAGCCACAGCCGGCGCCGATGGCGGTGGCGGCGGCCAGCATCCGGGCAAAGGAGTTGGTGAGCATGCGGGCCACGGTGGCGGGGATCACCAGGGTGGCGGCGATGAGGGTGACCCCGAGCACCTGCATGGTGGCGAGGATCGACGCGGCCAGCACCAGCATCAACATGGCGTCGACGCGGGCGGTGCGGACCCCCGAGACGTCGGCCACCTCGGGGTCGAAGGCGGTGAACAGCAGGGGCCGGTAGCCGAGGACGACCACGGCAAGGGCGAAGGCGCTCACCAGCGCCACCGCCCACACGTCGGCCGGCCCCACCCCGAGGATGCTGCCGAACAGGGCGGCGTCGAAGTTGCCCCCGGCGCCGCCGAACACCCCGAACAGGGCGAGACCCAGAGCGAAGGAGGCGGTGGTGATCACGCCGATGGCGGCGTCGGCCCCAATCAGCCGTCGGCGGGTGACCCCGCCGATCATCAGCGCCGACGCCACACCCCATACGCCGGCGCCGAGCAGGACGTTGACCCCGAGGAGGGCGCTGGCGGCGAAGCCCCCGAAGATGGCGTGCGAGAGCCCGTGGCCGATGTAGCTCATGCCCTTGAGCACGACGTAGACGCCGACCAGGCCGCACAGCGCTCCCGCCAAGGTGGCCACCGCCAGGCCGTTGCGGAAGAACTCGAACTCGAACGGGGCGAGGAGCTGTTCGATCACCTCGCCGCCGAGCGCCGGAGCGGGACGACGTTGGCGGCCGCCGGGGACTGGTCGACGACGACCGGCATGCCGCCGTGCTCGAGCACCTCCATCCTGGCTCCGTAGGTGCGCTCGAGGACCTCGGCGGTGAGCACGTCTCGGGGGTGGCCGGCACCCATGACCTCGCCATTCAGGCACACCAGATGGGGGAGGTGGGCAGCGATCCCGTTGAGGTGTGGGTGGTCACCACGATCGACAGGCCACCGGCGTTGAGGTCGTTCAGCAGGTGGAGCACTTCGTGGCGGGTCTTGACGTCGACGCCGGAGGTGGGTTCGTCCATCAGCAGGAGCTCGGGGCGGGCGAGCAGGGCCCGGGCGATGAACATCCGCTGCTGCTGGCCCCCGGACAGCTCGCGGATGTGGCGATCACCGAGCTCGGCGATACCCAGGCCCTCCAGCACCTCGGCCACCTCGAGCTTCTCCTGCCGGCTGGCCCAGGGGAGCAGGCGCCGGGAGGTACGGGCCATGAGCACGCACTCGCCCACGGTGACCGGGAAGTTCCAGTCGACGGTCTCCACCTGGGGCACGTAGGCGGTGGTCAACCCCGGCCGGCGCCGGACCGAGCCGGCGAGGAGGGGAACCCTTCCCATGATGGCCCTGAGCAGCGTCGTCTTTCCCGAGCCCGACGGTCCCACCACCCCGCTGAACTGACCGGCGACGACGGTGAGGTCGACGTCGACGAGGACTCGCTCGGTCCGGTAGGCGCACGTCACCCCCTCGAGGGCGACCAGCACCTCGTGGGGGACCGACCCGTTCACTGGGGGTACTCGGCGCGGTCAGGAGCGGTGGCGGCCACGTCGAGCTCCTTCAGGGCGGTGGCATCACCGCCCAGGGCCTCGGTCATGGTGGCGTAGTCGAAGCGCATGAGGCCGAGCCACGAGTGCTCGGGAGCTCCGGGCTCGCCGGGGAGGTCGTCGTCACGCAGCACGTCGACGTAGCGAACCCCGGCTTCGCGTCCGATCTGCTCCAGCACCGGGCTGGGGAACACCTCGGAGCCGAAGATGGCGGGGACGCCGGCGGCCCGGACCTGGGTGATCAGTGCGGCCACCTCCTTGGGCGTGGGGTCGTCGAAGTCCGACACCTGAATGGCGCCGACGACCTCCCAGCCGTAGTCCTCGGCGAAGTAGGCGTAGGCGTCGTGGTAGGTGAGCAACGTCCGCTGGCCCTCGGGGATGGTGGTGAAGGCCCGCCGCATGGCGGCGTCGAGATCGCCGACGGCCTCCTCGAAGGCCTCCAGGTTCGCCCGGTAGTAGCCGGCATTCGGCGGATCCCGCTCGGCCAGGTCACCGGCGACGATCTCGGCGTAGCGCAGGGCGTAGACGGGGTCGGTCCACAGGTGGGGGTTGGGCTTGCCCTCGTCCTCGGGGAAGGAGTCGTCGTAGAGGTACTCCTCCTCGGGGAGGGCGAGCCCGCCCAACTCGACGATCTCCGCCCCCTCGGCCAGGTTGGCCTCGGCCAGCTCTCGGGTCGGTTCCTCCAGCTCCAGGCCGTTGAGGTAGACCACGTCGACGCTCGACAGCAGCTCGGCCACGCTCGGCTTGGGCTCGAAGGTGTGCGAGTTGGTGCCCTCCGGGACGATCCCGGTGATGCTCGCCCGGTCACCGGCGATGGCAGCGACGATGCTGGTGATGGGGGCCACCGTGGTGGCAATGCGAAGCTCGTCGTCGCGTTCGCCGCCGGATGCACGGCCTCCCGGCTGGTCGCTCCCGCAGGCGCCGAGGGCCAGCGCGAGCACGGCGACGGTGGCCGGTAGCGCCGTGGTCCATCGTCGCACGGATCGACCGTACGGCCAGATGGTCGTTTGCAACGAGGTTGCATCTGGCGGCCCGGCTGACGCCGCGCCCACCTCGAGCCTGACCGCCTCGGCCTTGCCGCTCGGCGAGAGCCCGGGCACCACCTCCCCC
>JADDQY010000005.1 GCA_016781135.1 Actinomycetota bacterium | reverse complement strand
GCAGCCACAGTCGCCCGCACGTGAGCAACGACAACCCCTATTCCGAAGCGAACTTCAAGACCCTCAAGTACTGCCCGGCGTTCCCGGGCCGGTTCGGCTCCATCGAGGACGCCCGGGCGTTCTGTGGCGCCTTCTTCGACACTACAACCATGTCCATCGCCATGCCGGCATTGGCCTGCACACCCCGGCGTGGTCCCCTACGGGACCGCGAAGGAGATCCGTGTCCAGCGGGCCGCCACCCTCAACGCTGCCTACGCCGCCAACCCGGCTCGCTTCCGGCACCGCCGCCCAGCACCGCCGAAGCTGCCCACCATCGCCTGGATCAACGAAGCGACTCCTGAAGCACTCATCACATCCGCATGAAAAGTTGTCTCACGTCCCTTGACACGTTCCGCTTTCGTGGTTCATCGTCCAACGTTCCACTCCAGGGGAAGAAATTAGTGGGTAGTAGGATTCACCGTCTGTGCAGGAGCCACGCTCGGCTCTGAAGCCCGAGACGGGTGCGGAGGGGATGCCTCCTTGTCCGCGCCGGCTGTCCCCCCTGCCGTCGTCTGGGGCGTAAGCGCCAAGCCCAACAAGGCGAAGGTCAGGTCCGCGGCGCCACGCAAGATCAGGTGGACGTCGAGGGTGAGCAACACGACCTGCACGGCCATAGCGGCGAAGGCGGCGATGGCGGCAACGCTCAGAGGACCCACTCGTCGCCGTGCCAATCGTGCCGTCGTGGCGAGTGACGACCACGCGAAAGCCACGAAGGCGATGACCATCGGGATGCCACCGTTCCACAAGAGCCATGTGTGCCCGCTCTCGATCGAGACCCACTCCCGCCATGACTCTGGGGCGGGGAGGCGTGCCGCCGGGCGGACACCGAGGAGGTAGTTGTAGTCCCTGAACAACTCGGGCCAGAAGAACCGGCGCAGGTTCTCCAGGCGGCCCAACCATCCCCGCGGAAGTCCTCGGGTCGACTGGAACGGGGCCAGGCGACGCTCGATCACAGGCTGGAGGGCAAGGGCGGCTGCGGCGGCAAGAGGGAGGCCGGCCAGGAACAGCTTGTGGGCATGACCGGTGACCAGGCCGACGGCGAGCGCCACGACGACCAGGGCGATGACCGAGGAGAACTGACCGGAGGCTAGGCTGCCGAAGACGAAGAGCCCCGCTGCCGCCAGCAACGTCTTGCGTTGACGAGCCCCACGGAGAAGCGAGGCAGTCGCGATGGCCAGGTTGAACACCATGACGTCAGCGACGGCGAACGAGGAGCCCAAGGTCGACGTGGCCCGGTTGGGAGCGAGGTCCGACTCGCCCTCGGGAGTGTAGAAGCGGGCGAGTGCCCCGGGCACGCCGAACAGCTCGAGGGACTGCACGATCCCGATGACCGCCACGACGGCCGATGCTCCCATGACCAGCCAAAGGCAGGTTCCCACCTGTTGCTCGGTGCGGATTGCTGAGCGAACCACCAGGTACACCCCCAGGTACTTCCAAAGGTTTGCCGCATAGAGGAGGTCCTCGGGCTCAATCGGCCGGGAGCGAGCCGCCATGTTGAGTAGCGGGAGGACCGACGACGCGAAACATAGGGCCACGAGGGTTAGATCGATCGCTGTGACCCTGGGGCGAAAGCGGTACCCGGTGCTGAGCAAGATCAGCCCACGCGCGCTCAGTGCTCCTGCAACCAAGAGGAAGATGATTTCGTTGGGGCGCAACAGCGGCACTACGACGCCCCTCTCCACGCCGCTGATGAGCAGTGTGACGGGAAGGAGCACGTAGGCGCCGAGACGCGGACGGGCGATCACGCCCGCGAAAAGTGCCACGGCCAGGAGCCCTGCGATGGTGAGCGCGGGCTCCACGAGGAGCGGGATAGCCAGGGCCGAACCCAGTAGGGTTACGAGCAGGGCGGCCGACAGCAGACGAACTGACCGTCCGTACTGGGTGAGCGCAACCATCATCTGTGCCGGGACACGAACGGTTTCGACACTTCGATAAAGCGTCGGAGCTCCGGGGAACCAAGCACCCACTGGCCGAAGCAGTACCAACTGATACCGACGACGACACCGAGGCCGAGACCAGCGATTTGCCCGGCGCGGTTCGGCAACCAAGCCGAGACACCGGCCGTCACGAAGTAGGCGGGCCCTGCCAACGCAGCTGATGCGAGCAGGCTTCGCAGGAATGACCCGGCTAAGCAGGCGGTTGAGCGTGGAAGAGCCCGACGCAAGCAGCGAGCCAGGTAGACACTGGCCGAAAGACGGGCGACCGATACGACGAGCCCGAGGGCAATGATGAGGGCGGGCCCCGGCTCAACTGTAGATGCCAAAAGGGCACCGACAATCAGCAGGGCCGTTCTTAGCACCATCGCCAAGAACGGCGAGGTGGCATCGTCAAGCGCGTAGTGAGCATTGGTAGCAATCACGAAGACGGCCTCGCTCAAGCCTGCCAGGCTCAGCGACGCCAGTGCTGCAGCGAGGACGGTCACACCCTCCGGTCGAGCCATCTCCCCGAAGGCGATTGCCCTCGCCAGCGGTGCCGAGAGCACCAAGCTGCCGACGATGGCAGGTACGACGAAGAAGAAGCTCCTGGTAGTGATGCGAACGACCTCGTTCCGAAACTGAACCAAGTCGTGCTCGCCGGCCAGCCGGCTGAGCATCGGAAGCGCAGCGATACTTAGCGGCCGGGCCACGACGTTCAGCGGGAACTGCACGAAATACAGTGCGGTGTTGTAGGCGACGACGCCACCCGCTACTCCGTTGGCGACCGAGAGCACGATGTACACACCAGCGACGTTGAGGGCGGTGTTTCCGAGCGACGGGAGGGCGCGCCCAACCACTTCGGCCACTTCTGGCCTGCGCCAGCCGCCCCGAGGAACGAGACGGACGGCGACTTGCCTCGCCCAGAACCACTGAGCGCCAGCGTGCAGGGCGACAGCGGCGGTGGATCCGAAACCGAGAACGGCGATCTGGGAACGGCTGATGTCCTCAATGCTGCCGCCGGGGCCGAAAATGAACGCCAGTAGTCCCATGGTGGCGATCAATCCCAAGTTCTCCAGGGCGGGCGCGGCTGCGGCAATGGCAAACCGGCCATGCGCGTTCAAGACAGCAGCACCAACTCCGCCGGTCCCGTAGAGGAGAACCTGTGGCATGACAAAGACAAGAAGTAACACGCCGGCCTGCCGTTGGGCCTCGGCCACAGAGGTGTCCTCCACGCCGAACGTGAGCAGCCTCAAAAGCAAGGGACCGGCCATAATGCCTAGAACCGTGACGACGGCGAAGGCCGTCAGGCTCAGCCCGAGAAAACTTCCCGCAAGCCGCTCTGTCTCTTCTCGGCTGTCCTTGTCGAGGGAACGGGTCAGCGGAGGGACCAGCAGCGAGCGCAGAACAGCGCCCGTGAATAGCTCGAAGGCTAGAACGGGTATCAGATTGACTGCTTCGAAGATGTTGCCGAGATAAGTCGGTCCCAACACCGCTGCGATGGTCAGCACACGCCCAAGGCCGGTGAAGCGACTGACCATCGTCCACGCGGCGACGGAGACAGATTGGCGGACCAGGGTCGCTTCGCCAGCCCCCCGCATGTTCATCTTCCCTCGCCGTCGGATTTGCGGAGCTTGCCCCAGCGGGCTTGTTGACGAGCCCTCGCATCCTTGCCCGCCGCGACTCAGTCTGTCAGGGAGCGTGGGGTGGTTGCACGTCAGCCGCCGACGCTCCACCAAGGCTTCCTGGGGTTCAGCTAATCGCCCGGCGCCTGGCTGGGGAGCCACGGGGCTGCCGCAGGGGAGGAGCTTTACGAGGAATCTTCTCACTGGTGGCCACGCACACTGATGGCCACGTTGGTGCACCAGCGGCTTCCCGCTGCGCCGCCCAGCGTTACCAGGGCTTCCGGCAAGGCCGCTGACGAGCCGCGCTCACCAACGCCCACCTGGGGGTGCGGTTCTCAGTGCCTTCCGTTGCCGTGATCCTGAAGCAGCTGACGGCTGCTCAAGCCCGGGCGCCACCCCGGACTGCGATGGAGGTGCTCTGAGGGAGGTGCCGAGGGTAAAGGTCTCGTTCCAACCCGCTGACCGCGGGTTGGCAGGGGGACAACGTCACCGTCGAACCTGCTCGGCCCCGCTCGCCAACTCGGCATCCAGCCCCGGGTCGGCCTCCCTACGGGCGCGACGAGCCGCAGACATCGAGCGAACCCGACCAGGTCGGGCCTGGGGCTCGTCGCCGTAGCGGTACCCATAGCCGTGGGGCTGCTCCTCAACCCGGTTCAGCACCACCCCAACGACTGGCGCCTCGACCTGCTTGAGCGTCTCCACCGTGAGCTGCAGTCCTTTTGTCGTCGTGGAGCCGGCGTTGACCACGAGCACGGTGGCGTCGACCCAGGCACTGAGGATCGTCGCGTCGGTGGCGAGCAGGACCGGCGGTGAGTCGACCAGCACGATGTCGAAGCCAGTCTGGAGATCGAACAACAGCTGACTGGTGCGCTTGGACGCCAGCAGCTCGGATGGGTTCGGAGGGATGGGACCGGCACCGACAACCGCGACCTCGTCATCGCCGATGCGGACGCGCTGGAGAGCCTCTTGGAGGGTGGTCTGACCCGACAGAATTGATGTGATGCCCGGCAACTGTGCGGCACCGAGGGCCAGATGGGCACGCGGCTTACGCAGGTCACAGTCGACCACGACGACACGCTCCCCTGCTTGGGCCATCACCGCAGCCAGGTTTGCGACGACAGTGGTCTTGCCCTCGCTCTGGTTGGGGCTGGTGACCTGGATCGTGCGGAGCCGGTGCTCGACGCCGAGGAGTTGCACGGACGTGCGCAGGCTCCGGAAGCTCTCGCTCGCCGGCGTGGCCGCCGGGAACATCGCCATGAGCCCGGGCTCTCCCGCCGACGTCCACCCGGGTGCTGTCGGAATGGCGCCGAGCACCGGGACACCACCCACCGCCTCACCGACGTCGGCTCTGGTCTTGATCGAGTCGTCGAGGTGCTCTCGAACGGCGGCCACGATGACGCCCAGGATGAGGCCGCCGACCGCTGCGAGGATCCCCGAGCGAAGCGGCTTCGGGCTCACGGGGGAGTCGGGGAGGGGAGCGGGCGCGACCAGGCGACCTTCACCGGTGCTCGCAGCCGCCTGGAACTGGAGCTCGTCGAGTCGCTGGCGGAACACCGCTCGCTGACTGATCAGAGCGTCCCGCCGCGCCGTCAAAGCCTGGGCGTTGGAGCCGGGCGCCGACGCCGTGTCGGCTTCCAAGTCGGCGAGCTCCTGCTCGAGGTTGGCCAGCGTGCGCTCGACTTCACTGGCCACGGCGAGCAGGTCCTGCGTGGCTTGCTCTCGCCGGTAATCGATGTAGGCCTGGGCGTATGCAGTGGCGACCTCGGCGGCCCGGGCTCGATCGGTGCTTCGGGCTTGGACCTCGATCATCAGCGACGTCTCGACCCGCCGCACCGACACCTCGGGCACGGGCCCGAGCTGTTCGGTGACGGCCGCTCGTACCGGGGCGCTCTTGAGGACTTGGATCTCCGTGGCGACCGCGAGCTCCGGGTCGAGGTCTTCCTGGCCCGTGCCGAACGGCAGCCCCGTACCGGTGGCGCGGAGCAGGACCAGCGCCTGGCCCTGGTAGACGGGCGTCTGCAGGAACGAGATCGCCAGTGCGCTGACGACGAGCGCCAGGACCGAACCGACGACGGCGCGCTTTCGCCGCCGGAGCACATCGAGGTAACGGCGAAGGTCCAGCTCTGGAGCGCCGTCGGCCACTTCGTTGAGCATACGGGCTTGTTCCCCGAGCACGAGGTTCTGGCCCCCGCTCCCCGCCCGCGTGCCAACCTGGGAGCCGACATGCGCGGCTACCTCATCGTCCTGT
>JADDQY010000129.1 GCA_016781135.1 Actinomycetota bacterium | reverse complement strand
GCGGATCTCAGGGCGTCTCGGGACGCAGCCGCCAGCGGTATTCACCCCCGAGCCCTTCCCCCGGTCGGCGCCGGACGGCAACAGCTCCCGTCACAGGAGAGGGACTGCTCCGCTCTTTCGCATCAAGAATGCCGACGGGCACGTACGCAGGGGCGAGGCGAGCGCCAGATGGGCCGCTCCGCCCGTCGAAACGAAGGCAGCAATCGTCTGGCGGCACCTACAACGAATGGCGCAGAAGCTCGCTGCCCAGCTCGTAGGCCCTGGCGCCCAGCGGCCGGGACCGCCAGCGGCCGAGGTCGACCTCCTCGGAGCCATCGAAGTCGTCCCGGAACTGCTTCTCCAGCTCAGCCACGATCCCGGCGTCGGTGAGCGAGCAGTTGACCTCATCCTGGAGGGCCAGCGAGCGGTTGTCCCAGTTGGCGGTACCCACGTTCGCCCAGGCCGCGTCGACCAGGAGGACCTTGGCGTGCATCATCGCCCGCTGGTACTCGAAGATCCGCACTCCGGCGTCCAGCAGCCGATCGTAGGAGCGGTGACCGGCCCGGCGAACCAGCTCCTTGTCCATGTGATCGCTCCCATTGACCACCATCCGCACGTCGATGCCCCGGCCGGCCACGGCGACCAGGGCGTCGACCAGCGCTCGTCTGGGAGCGAAGTAGGCGGTGGTGAACCACAGGCGGTCGCGGGCGCCCAACACGGCGGCGAAGAACAGCGACTCGCCCTTCGTCGGGCCCTTCTCCGGGGAGCTCCTGGTCACCTGCACCGGCACGCCGTCGTCGAAGCGGGGGAGCTCGGGGGCGTGGCGGTCGGGGAGGACCCGCTCGGTCGCCTCGATCCAGTTGTCCATGAAGGCACCGAGGACGTCTCGTACCGCATCTCCCTGAATGCGCAGGTGGGTGTCCCGCCAGTCGCCGCCATCCTCGGTCCACTCGTCGGCGATGCCGACCCCGCCGACGAAGCCGAGCTTACCGTCGATCACGAGGGTCCGGCGGTGCATGCGGTTGTTGAACCGGTGGAGGTTGTACCAGTGGGGAGGTCGGAACCACGCCACCGTGGCTCCGGCTTGCTCCATGGTCGTAACCAGCTCCTTGTCGGCGGGCGCCGAGCCCCAGCCGTCGAGGAGGACGTTCACCTCGACCCCGGCCCGAGCCCGCGCCGCCAGTGCCTCGGCGAAGCTGGTCGGAGCCTCGCCCTTCCAGAAGATGTAGTTGGCGAGGTCGATGGTCTGGGTGGCGTCGGCGATGGCGCCGAGCATGGACGACAGGATCTCAGGCCCGTGGTGCAGCACCTGCACCTGGTTGCCCTTCCGCAGTGGAGCGGCGCAGGCCGCCTCGACCCAGCGGGTGAAGCCGGGCGTGCCCGGCGCTGCCGCAGGCGAGAGGCGGAAAGGCTTCCCCGCCTGCTTTCGAAACTGGGCGGCTTGGGCCCCGTAGACGCCCACAACGGCGAGCCCGCCGCTCCCGAGCACTGCGGGCACGAGGCGGCGCGGGCGCACCCGCCGAACTTAGCTGGGTGGATGGGATCC
>JADDQY010000040.1 GCA_016781135.1 Actinomycetota bacterium | reverse complement strand
TAGCTTGCACTCGGTAACGACCTCTCCACCGTGAAGGGGCTCGTTTGATCGATTCGGGCGTGGCGAACGTCAAGGACTGGCCCAGGGCGCGTTGCGGTGGATCCACAGGAAGACGGCGGGGGAGCTCGTGTCGAGAGGAGGGACGGCGTCTCAGTTGGATACCAACCTCTCTGGCGCAGATGGAACGGAGTAGCGGATTGACCGGAGGAAGCGGGCCCAGACGTCACGGCTGATCCGTGGTGACCCCAGGGAGTCCACCAGATGGAAGGTGTGCACGCGTTCGCCGCGGAACACCACAACGGTTCTCACGATGAGGCGTTCGTTTTCGTTACCGACGTCGTGGGTGTAGGACCACGTCGACAGCGTTCCTGTGGCTCCGGTCAGGGCGATCGGCTCTGGCGCCATCCTGATCCGGACATCGCGGTACGAGCGGGCGAACCCTTCCACCATTCGTGCGTGCCCGGCGAGTTCATCCGCCGGTACCGGTTCCTCTAGCGGTTCGTCGTAGAGCAGGATCGCGGGAACGAAGAAGTGTCGTCGGTACTGTGGGCTCTCGAAGAGGAAGATCGGCAGGTTGTCCGGGTCTTTCAGCGGGTGACGCTCGTCTTCGATCTCATCAAGGAGGTCGGAGCGCTCTCGAAGGGAAGCGAAGTCGGCGACGGATCCAAACTCCCATCCGTCAGGCAGAGTGGCGCTGACCCAAGGCGCACGTTCTGGTAGCTACGACCGTCGACGATGACGCAACGGAACGGATCGAGCGCCAGGGACGCAGCAACCCCAGCCAGACCCTGCAGGAACGAGCGGCGTGACAGCACAGTGGCGCTTAGCCTTACCACGGGAGGGTGCCTTCCCCTTCGCTGAGGAGGGCGCACCACTCCGGCACCTATCGGGCGCCCGGTACCGACAGGCGCAAGCCGCTGGCGGCCCGCCGTACGCGAAGCGCCGATAGGCGGCGGCACGAAGCCGACGTCGAGCGTCTTCGTGCGCTCGCGTTAGGGGCTCTACGCGACCAACCTGGGACGGCGGGGTCGGATGCTCGTGACGTGTTGAGTTTGGCATCGCTCTCGTGCTCCGCCGGCGAGGAGGATGCGGAGCCGGTAGTTGTGGACGTTGCGGAAGCCTCGGCCGGGCCGCTTGACCTGCTTGATGGTCAGGTTCGCGGCCTCGAACGGGGCCGTTGGAGGCGCCGGTGGTGTGGTGGGCGAGGATCGGTGCCCGCCACCGTCGCAGCGTCCTGGCCAGGGTCCGCAGCTCGGGCCCGGCCTCGGTGGCGGTTCCCAGGTGATGGCGTCGTCGAGGCGGCGGGTGGCCTCGGCGACGTCGTCGGTGAGGTACACGTCACGGACCTTCTCCTTGCCGGCCCATGTGCCGCTGAGCGCGTCGGTGGGGTCGCCGGCGGCGAAGGCGGCGCGCAGTAGCGCCCAGCCGGTGTCGTTGACGCGTTTGGCGCCGAGGAGCAACAGCTTGCGGATGTCGTAGAGCGGGTCACCCTTCCAGCCCCGGTGGACGCCGGCGTCGAGGGCGGCGGTGATGAAGGAGTGCCGGAGGCTGTGCGGGCCGATCCGCTTGGTGATGCCGGCGGCCTTGGCGATCCGCCGGACCATCCTGGCTGCAGCGTCTCTGGTCATCCGGGTGGCGTCGTACCCGGGGAACAGCGGTCCTTCCGGGGGCGGGGATTGAAGACACGTTGGTTGCAGAGACCTTCGCGGTGACCGGTGTCCGAGGGTACTCGGACGGCCCGTCACCCTCGATCGTGTTCGGCCTCGGAGCGGCTCGCCGCGCGCACGAGCGCTGTCGACGCAAGAACTGGCGACAGCCGAGCTGAGCGCCTTCGTGAGCTTGGAAGCAGCAGCGCCCCGCGATCGCTGCCAGACTCGAGGTGAACGATCCGGACGTCGCCACGAAGGTGGCCCGAGGTGCGGGGTGCAACAGCCGTGTTCGGTCCGTCACCGACTCGGCGGGGACTACCCTTCGGTTCCGGAGCAGCGGTGCCGGAGCGGCGATCCGGGTACCTCCCAGTCCATGGCGATCATGGACAGGGTCAAGCAGCTCATGAAGGGCCGCAGCGCACAGGTCGAGCAGGCGGTCGACAAGGCGGTTGCCTCCCTCGGGCGCTCGAGCGAGTCACTGAAGCGCCATGCCGACACGGTCAAGGAGCGGGCCCGCTCCCTCGACCCGGAGCACGGTGCTGCTCCTCTTGCCCCGCCGGAGTCGCCGGCACCGGACGCAGCGGGGGAGCCGGGCGCAGGACCGGCCACGGACGCCGCTCCCACCTCGCCGCCGGCTGCGAGCCCTCCGCCAGCGCCAGCGCCGGTGGCCGAGCCGACGTCGGGTCCGTCCCTGCGCGGCGACCTCGTCGACCCTCCGGACGACCGGACCGCCTGAGGCTGCTCCTTGTCCACCGCAAGGGCGGCAAGACGGGTGACCATCCCGCTTGCGCCAAGGACCGAGGCGTTCGCCGACGGCCAGGTCAAGCGCTCTCGCTGAACCCGGCGACGATCGGACCTCTGGTGAGGTGTCTCTCGGGTCGTACAGGACGACTGAGGTGACTGCAGCCATGACGGGCTCCTTCGTGACGGGAGCCGGGCCGAGCCAGGCGGACCGCACCCAGCTCGCTGGATGTGCCGCTCCTATCAGTGCGCGGACGCCGCGAATCCGCCAGAGCTCAGCCGCTCCGAACCGGTTCGGTGCTCGCCGGAATGTTCCCCACTGCGGTTCAAACCGGCGACCCGCCTTGAGTTGATCTGTTGGCAGCCCTCTCACGCTCGAAGAAGACACCAAGAGCATTCGCCAGGATTGTCCGCCACGACGCGTCCCAGAAAACCTTCTGCTCCCACGCAAGATTCCGACCTCCCCAGCGGCTTAGTTCCGCATCGAGGCCAACCACGCACAGGCCAACCACGCACAGACGAGTGCATTGCGACCGGCGGGACCCCGGTCGTGATGCGGGCCACCACCCTCAAGGCGTCGGCCGCCGGCCTGGACGGCCTGCTGGCCTACTACGCCGGCCTGGCCAACGACCAAGTCCGCCGGGACGGCCTGGCCCGCGGCCCGATCGATTACTACCTCGACCCGGCCGAGCCGCCCGGCCGCTGGTGGGGACACGGCTGTGCCGCCCTGGACCTGCGCAACGAGGTGCGGGCCGACCAGCTCGAGGCGCTGCTCACTGCCCGCCACCCCGGCACCGGCGCTCGCCTGGGCCGGGGCTTCGGAGCCAAGTCGGCCCGGGCCTTCGACGCCACCTTCTCGGCTCCCAAGAGCGTGTCGGTGCTGTGGGCGCTGACGCCCGACCCGTTCGTCCGAGCCGAGGTGCTGGCCGCCCACGACATCGCCGTAGTGGCCGCCCTGGACTGGTTCGAGCGCCACGGGGCGGTCACCCGGCGAGGGAAGGACGGCGTCGACCAGGTCGACACCCAAGGGGTGGCCGGCGCGCTGTTCCGCCAGCACACCAGCCGCAGCGCCGATCCCCAGCTCCACACTCACGCCATCGTGGCCGCCAAGGTCCAGGACCCCACCGGCAGGTGGCTGTCGCTGGACGCCCGGTTTCTCAAGCGCCAGCAGCGCTCCATCGGCTGGATCTACGCCTCGGCCCTCCGAACCGAGCTGACCGCGCGCCTGGGGGTGGCGTGGGGGCCGGTGAGCGAGGGCCACCGCGACGTCAACGGCATCCCGGCGTCGCTGCTCAAGGAGTTCTCAAAGCGCTCCGAGCAGGTGGAGGCCCGCCTGGCTGAGCTGGTGGCCGACTGGACCGACGCCCACGACGGCGCTGAGCCCGACCCCCGCACCCTCTACCGCCTGGAGCGCAGAGCCGTGCTGGACAGCCGGCCAGACAAAGAGCCCATCGGCGACCCCGAGGCCCTGCGGGCGTCGTGGTGCCGGCGGGCCGCCGACCTGGGCGTCGAGGCACTCGACCTGCCAGCTGCCCAGGCGGTATTGCCGGGCACCGGCCTATTGGACCGCGAGGCGATCATTACGCAGGCACTGCAGCAAGTGGCTGCCTCAGCGTCGAGCTGGCTGGCCGCCGACCTCGCCCGAGAGATCGCCACCCTCGTCCCGGCCGATGTCGCCGCCTCGGCCGCCGCGCTCGTGGCGCTGATCGACGACCTGGCCGCCGAGGCCGCCGGGCGATGCGTCGAGTTGCACCGGCCGGCGCCGGCAGGAACGCCCTGTCGACGGGACGGCCGTCCCGTCGCCGAGCACGTGGTGGACCGCCAGCTCACCGTCACCGCGGTGTGGGACCAGGAAGCCCGCCTGTTGGCCTGGGCCACGACAGCGGTTGGCCCGGTGGTTGCGGCGACCCAGGGCGATGCCCAGGCGGCGATGGCCCGGGCCGTGGCCGGTGACGAGCGCCTGGTGCTGGTGGTCGGTCCGGCTGGCGCCGGCAAGACCACCGCCCTCGGCCAGGCGGCTCGGCTGCTGGCTGGCCGGGGCCGCCCGACCATCGGCCTAGCGCCGTCGGGCAAGGCAGCCGACGTCCTGGCGGCCGAGACCGGCTGGCCGGCCACCACGCTGGCCAAGCTCCTCCATGAGCAGGCCCGGCCCGATGGGCCCGGGTCCGCCTGGCGGCTGCCGGCCGGCACCACTGTGGTGCTGGACGAAGCGGCCATGGCGTCCACCGACGACCTCGACGCCCTGGTGGGCCGGGTGGAGCGCTATGGCTGGCGCCTGGTCTGCGTGGGCGACCCGGCCCAGCTGCCGGCCGTCGGCCGGGGCGGCATGTTCGCCCTGTGGTGCGAGCGACTGGCCGCCCACCACCTCGAGGAGGTCCGCCGCTTCGGCGACGACTGGCAGGCCGGCGCCAGCCTGGCCCTGCGCCGGGGCGAGGCCGCCGGCCCAGCCGCCTATGCCGCTCACCACCGGCTGCAGACCGTCCATCCCGCCCTGGTGGCGGACCGGGTGGCCCGCCAGTTCGAGCGCCTGGCCGCCCGGGGCGCCAGCGTGGCCGTCACGTGCGCCTCTGCCGGCACGGCCCGGGCCATCAACGTCGAGATCCAACGCAGGCGCAACCCCCGCCGACAGGGGACAGCGGTGATCCTGGCCGACGGCACCGTCGCCTTCGTCGGCGACCGGGTGGCCACCCGGCGCAACGTCGCCGTGGTCACCGACACCGCCTCGCTGGTGCGCAACCGCCAGAGCTGGACGGTCGCCGAGGTGGGCGAGGACGGCTCGGTGGTGGTGGTGGACCCGGCCCGGGGCTCGGTGCGGCTTCCCGCCGCCTACGTGGCCCGCCACCTCGAGCTGGGCTGGGCCGTGACCGGCTACGGAACCCAGGGGATGACCACCGATCACTCCATCGCCGTGGTGGAGCCGTCGAGCACCCGGGCGGGCGTCTACGTGGCCATGACCAGAGGCCGTGACCGCAACCTGGCCTGGGTCGTGGACCGCACCGGACTGGCCGACGCCGAGGAAGCGCTGGCCGCCACCATCGCCCGGCCACCGAACGCGCTGACGGCTCACGCCATGGCCGCCCGGCTCGGTGGGCCGCCGCCCGAGCGAGCGCTGGAGGAGGACGCGGCCCGGCGGATGGCCCGGCGGCTCGACCGGCTTGCCGTGGCCCGGCCGGCCCGTTCCCTGTCGCGGTAACCGACGAATCGTCGGGTGGGCGCGAGATTCGCCGGTGTCCAGCGGCCTCGTTGTGGTGACAGCCAGCCAAGGAGGCACCGCCATGCCACTCAGGACATCCACCGCCGCAGCGCCGCTGCTCGACCTTCCCACCGTGGCCGAGCGCCTGGGGGTCAACCAACGCCACGTCCGGCGCCTCGTCGCCGAGCGGCGCATCCCCTTCATCAAGTGGGGCCACCTGCTGCGCTTCGACCCAGTCGAGCTCGAGGCTTGGCTCGACCGGGCCAGGCGGAGCTGACCAGGCGCTCTTAGAATGAACCCAGCGTCGCCGGCCCGCTGTTGACGGCCGTGCCCCTCGGTTCGACAGAAGGGGTCCGGCATGTCGCGGCGCCGCCAGTTCGGAAACGTCCGCAAGCTTCCCTCCGGGCGCTGGCAGGCTCGCTACGAGGTCGAAGGGGGGCGGAGCGTCACCGCGCCCACCTCGTTCGCGACCAAGGCGGAGGCCGCCCGCTGGCTCGCGGCGGTCGAGACCGAACAGGCCAGGGGCACGTGGGTCGAACCCGGGGCGGGCAGCACGCCCCTCGACACCTACGCATGGGGTTGGCTGCGCGGCCACGCCCGTGTGGCCAAGCGCACCCGGGAGATCTACGAAGCACAGCTGCGCCTCCACATCCTTCCCATGGTCGATCCTGCCGTGCCAGCCCTCGGCACCGTCGCCCTGACCGACATCACGCCGGCGCTAGTACGCCAGTGGTACTCCGCCCTGGTGGCCAAGCACAGCGCCTCGGTTGCGGCCAAGGCGTACACGCGGCTGCGACAGATCCTGACCGCGGCGATGAACGACGACCTGATCGGCAAGAACCCGTGCCGCATCCAGCGGGGTGGCGTCGAGCACTACCCGGAGCAGCGCTTCGCCACCATGACTGAGCTCGCCGTGCTGGCTGAGGCGGTGCCCGACCGGTACCGAGCCATGGTGCTCGTGGCCGGGCTGTGCGGCCTGAGGCTCGGCGAGCTGTCCGCCCTCCGCTGGGAGGACGTCGACCTCGCCGCCGCCACCATCACCGTGCGCCGCAAACGCCTCCGGCTGGCCTCCGGCGAGGTGATCGAGGACGACCCCAAGAGCCGCGCCGGTCGGCGCACCGTCGCCCTCCCGGCGGTGCTCGTGGCCGAACTCGAGCGCCACCGCAAGGTCCACGGCGTCGCTCTCGGTGGCTACATCTTCACCTCGGAGGAGGGCACGACGCTCGAGCGCAGCAACTTCCGCCAGCGGGTGTGGCTGCCGGCCGCCAAGGCAGCCGGGCTGGCGGGGCTGCGCTTCCACGACCTGCGCCACACCGCCGGCACGCTGGCCGCCCGAACCGGAGCCACCACGAAGGAGCTGATGGCCCGCCTCGGCCACGCAAGCCCCCAGGCGTCGATGATGTACCAGCACGCCGCCGACGACCGCGACCGGCGCATCGCCGAGGGCCTCGACGCCATGGCCGAGGAGGCCGGCCTTCGGCCGCCAGAGACCGGTGAGCACCACCAGTCACCGGCACGTTCTGGCACGGATCTGGCACGCCGGACTCCAGGCAAGCCGTCCCGATGACTCCGCACCCCTGCTGAGCAGGACTTTGTGGTGGTCGGGACCGGCGTCGATCCGGTGACCTCGCGCTTTTCAGGCGCGCGCTCTGCCAACTGAGCTACCCGACCAATGTCTCAGTTGGCAGGGTAGCGGGAGCGCCCTGTTCGGTGACGGGAACATCGAAACGGGGGGCGTTGGCAGGAGCAGGTCGAAGCGTCGGGGGGCCCTGTCGCGCTGACGCGCGCCGGCCTCGATGGTGGAGACGTAGGGGTCTGGAAGGCGCCGCCCTTCCCCGCCCTGGGCGGCTCAGGCGAGGCGGCCCTTTACCAGGGCCCTGAGCGTCTTTTGGCACTGCTCCCGGTTCGCCTTGACGTCGAACTCTGCGGCGACGTACTCCCGGACCTCGCGATGGGAGCAGGCTTCGCGCGCCGCCTCCCTGATCTCCTTTTTGGTGGCTTCAGCCGCAGCGGGGCTCGCTCCGAGCACACCGAGACTCAAGGCGACAGCTGCGACCTTGGCTGCAACCCGTCGACGCATGGTGACCCGCCTTTCCTACTCTTAGGTACGTTTCGTCCGTTCCCGGTGAGGCACCCGGATACCACACGCTCCCGGTGGCTTCAAACTCGGGTCCAGGGAGAGGAGGGACGTCACGAGGCTCGGAGGCGAGCTCGCGGCCATCTCAGGCGAGGGCACCGGTCGCAGAGCGGCGAGGACGAGCAGTGCACTACCTGAGCTACCCGACCGTGTTGATGCTGGCGGTCCCGACGAGATTTGAACTCGCGACCTCCGCCTTGACAGGGCGGCGTGCACTCCAAACTGCACCACGGGACCAGTTGTGAACGCACCCCCAACGGGATTCGAACCCGTGTTACCGCCTTGAAAGGGCGGCGTCCTGGGCCGCTGGACGATGGGGGCTCGGACTCCGACACGGGGGCAGCCTCACGATAGCAGCCTCCACCGGGTCCCTTCCGGCGTGTCCCTGAGCTCGACCCCGGCGCTCACCAGCTGATCCCGCACGACGTCGGCGGCCCCCCAGTCGCCGGCCTGGCGGGCGGCGGCCCGAGCTTGGACCAGGGCCTCGACCAGCGGGCGCACGACCGCCTCCGGGTCGAGCGCGCCGGCCGAGGCCAGCTCGCCCAGGCGCACCACCATCCGGCGCAGGGCGGCTCGGGCGACCGAGGCCTGATCGGACTGCAGAGTGTCCGACGACCATGCGGCGATGGCGGTGTCGAGGTCGAGCACACAGGCCACGGCGGCGTCGACGTCGCGCCCGGCGACGGCGGCATCGAAGCGGGCCTCCACCACTCGCACCGCCTCGGCCAGCGAGGCGGTCGCCTCCTCGGCTTCGGGCGGGGTCGAGCTCCGCTCGGGGCGGTGGTCCATGCCCGTCGTGCCCGAGCCAGGGCCCAGCGAAGCCCGCCCGGCGGCACGCAGCTCGCCCATGCCCATGGTGGTGCCGGCGGGGAACACCACGCTGTGGCCCTGGTGGCGCACGGTCACCCCGCCGCGCCCGACCACGCTGGCGGTCGCATCGTCGAGATCGAGGATCACGCCGGTGTGCTCGTCGATCCCCAGCACGAACCCCTCGGCGTCGAGTTGCTTCTCCAGAGCGGCCAGCCGCGGTTCCCCCAGGTAGCAGTAGCGGGTGTCGTGGTTGCCGCCTTCGGCGTTGTCGTAGTGGGGGATGACGGCCACGCCGGGAAGCCCGGCGGCGTCCAGCAGGTCGAGGCCGGGGAGCCAGTGAGGGTCCTCACCCACCTTGTAGATCTCGTACACCGGGACCGTCGCCGCCCCGAGGGTGAGGGCGGCGGCGCTGGCGAAGGTGACGCAACCGCCGGTCTCGAGCTTGGCGGCCAGCAGCTCCGGCACCGGCGAGCCGGCCCACTGGCGCAGGGCGTAGGACGGACTGCCGGGGCCGGCAAAGACGTACCGGGCCGACCGGATCCGGGTGAGCGAGCGCTCCCCGGCGAGGCTCGAGGCCTCCGCCGCCGACCGCCACGTGGCCACCTCCATGTCGAGCCCGACACTGTCGCGGAAGTAGGCGACGGTCCGCTGCGAGAGCACGTCGGCGTTGGCCTGGAACCCGAAGGGCGTGTCGAGCAGCACTGCCGGCACCGGGGGCGGGCCCATGCGCTCGACCAGGCGACGATGGGTGGTCACCATGGTGGGGCTCGTCTCCCCCGAGCCCATGATGACCAGGAGCCGAGGAGCACCAGTGCGCTCGGCAACGGTCACGGTGCGAAGAACCCGTCGATCACGGCGCCGTGGAGCAGCTCGGCCATCTGCTCGGGGTGCTGGGCGTGCAGGTCGTGGTCGCCCTTCATCCACCGCACCCGGACCTTGGGAAGCTCGGTGGCCGCGTCCTCCACCTGCCGGTGGCGGTCGCGCGCCCACGACGCATCGGCTTCGGGGTCGGGCTCGGCGGGCACGAGCAGCACCGGGACCTTCACCTCTCGGTAACGCGCCGACGGCTGGTGCTCCCAGAGCGAGCGCAGGATCGCGAGGTGGTGGTGCAGCTCGAGCCAGGGGCGCACGGTGCCGTCGGGGCGGCGCTCGTAGCAGGCCAGGGCGCCAGCGATGCCGGGTTCGGGCCAGTCAGGGTGGTGGGCCCGCAACTCAGCTTCGAGGTCTCCGGCGGAGCGAGCGGCGGTGGACGGCGGCGCCATGGCCCGGGCGCACTCGTCCCAGGTGGGGAAGGACCGCTGCAGCTCGATCCACCCGCCGTCGACGCAGGCGACGCCCCGCACCAGCTCGGGCGACCGCCACCCCAGCTCCAGCACCAGGTTGGCTCCCCAGGACTGGCCGATGGCGACCGGGCGGTCGACGCCGAGCGCGGCCACCAGCTCGATCAGGTCGTCGGTGACCGCCGTCATGTCGTAGCCGTCGTCCGGCTTGTCGCTTTCGCCATGGCCTCGCAGGTCGACCGCGACGACAGCGTGTCCCCGCCCGGCCAGGCCCGCCGCCACCCCGTCCCAGAGGTGGAGGTTCGACGCCAGCCCGTGCACCAGGAGGAACGGCGACCCGTCGCCGTCCCATCGGTGGACGTGCAGGGCGACCCCTTCGGCCACCCGCACCCGCTCGACCCGCACGCCAGCGACGGTAGCGACCTCGCCCTGCCGGTCGCTCACCTCCCACAGCCTGTCCTCGGATGCCTACGGTGGCTGTCGCCTCCGTCGTCCTGGGTAGCCTCATCGCGGTGCGAGCGAGCCGGGTCCTCGCTGCCGCCTGCCTCGGCTACCTCGCCGGCACCGCTCCGTCGGCCGACGTGGCCTGTCGGCTGGCCACTGGCGGCACCACCGACCTGCGGGTGGTGGGCAGCCGCAACCCTGGTGCCAACAACGCCCTCAAGCTCCTCGGTGCCCGCTGGGGCTACGGGGTCATGGCCGCTGACATCGCCAAAGGGGCTCTCGCCTGCACCGCCGGTCGGTCGATGGCTGCTGGCACCGGTGCCCACGTCGCCGGCGTGGCGGCCGTCATCGGCCACTGCTTCCCGGTCTGGAACGGCTTTCGCGGGGGGAAGGGGGTGGCGACGAGCGTCGGACAGTGCGCCGCCACCTTTCCGGCCTGGTCGGTGGTGGACCTGCTCGTCGCCTGGGGAGCGGCGGTGCTGCCCTGGTGGCGCCGGCGCCACGTCGGCGCCACCGTGGTGTCGTCGGCGGTGTGGGTGCTGGCCGCCACCGTCTGGTGGCGCCGGGGGTGGCCCAACCTCTGGGGCCCCCGACCCACGGCGGCCATGCCCCTCGCCGCCGCCGCCTCCAGCGCGGTGATCCTCTACCGGCTGGCCACCGAGCCACCGCCGTTGCCCCTGCCCCCGCCGGGGCCACCTCCGCCACCCGACGCCGGCGATCACCAGCCGCGCCGTCCGGCGCCGCAGTCGCCGGTGGTGGCCGACACCGTCCCCCTGCCCCTGGCGTGATCGGGCTGCTCACCGACTCCAACGCCCAGCTCCCGGCCGAGCTGGCCGACCGCTACGGCGTCGAGGTCGTCCCCCTCACCGTCACCGTCGACGGTCGCGACTACCTGGAGGGCGTCGACCTCGACGCCGACGCCTTCTACGCCCACTTCACCGGCGACCACCGGCCCCAGGTGTCGACCTCCCAGCCGAGTCCGGGACGCTTCGTCGCCGCCTTCGACGCCCTGGTCCGCCGGGGGGCCAGGGAGATCCTCGCCGTGCACCTCGGATCGGCGTTGTCGGGCACGATCAACAGCGCGCGTGTGGCCGCTGAGGCCTCACCGGTGCCGGTGCGCATCGTCGACACCGGCACGGCCAGCTTCGGCGTGGGCTGCTGTGTGTGGGAGGCAGGCGAGGTGCTGGCCGGCGGGGCCTCCCTGGAGGAGGCGGCCGGCGTGGCCGAGGCGGTCGCCCGACAGGTGGGCACGGTGTTCACGGTTGGGGCACTGGATCTAGCCCGGGCCGGAGGGCGACTGCGCCAGGCCGGTGACGAGGCTCCCGAGGGCAGCGGGGGAGGGATCCCGGTGCTGACCATGGACGGCGGCCAGATGTCGGTCGTCGGCCATGCCGCCGACCTGGCCTCCGCCGCCGACGCCATGGCCGCCCACGTCCTCGCCGGCGGTGACGCGCTGCGGGTGGGGCTCGGCATCGCCGACGCTGGCGCCGCCCGGCTGCGCCACGCCCTGGAGGAGCGCCTGGTGGGAGCCGGGGAGGTCCGGGAGGTCGTCCGCTACCGCATCGGCCCGAGCGTCGGCGCCCACACCGGACCCGGCACCGCCGGGGCCTTCTACTACCCGTCCGGCTGACCGCACCTGGGAAAGAACGACGAAGAGAAGAAGGAGAAGGGGCGCGGGTGGCGCGTCAGCCGGAGACGGCCTCCACCATCGACTCGAGGAGGAAGCCGAGGTAGCCGTACACGGCCAGGGCCGGGGCGTCGGGGTCGTCGGGGTCGGGGACGAGCTCGGTCTCCTCGCTCACGTCGAGGCGGGTGCCGAGCACCAGACGCAGGTCGTTGACCGCACCCATCCACCCCAGCAGCGCCTCCTCGTCCAGCCGGGTGGCCGACAGGGTCGACTCAACGGTGTCGAGGGAGGCGCGGTGGCGGGCAACCAGGTCGTCGTGGACCATCGAGCGGTACTCCAGGTCACGGTGCTCGTCGTCGGGGTAGGCGCTCGGGAACAAGCGCTTGAGGGTCGGGTCCTTCGCCCCGCCCGCCTCGGTGTCGTCCTCCAGTGCCGCCCGCAGCTGGGCGACGAGCGACGCCAGGAGCTGGCGCTCGGACTCGGAAAGGCGCACGTCGAAGTCGCCCCGGCGCGTCCGGCGTATCGGACCGCGGAAGATCACCGGCTCACCGGTCGTGTTGCATCGTCGCCCACAGCCCGTGCTCGTGGAGGCGGAACACGTCGAGCTCGCACTTCTCCCGGGTGCCGCTGGCCACCACCGCCCGGCCCTTGTAGTGCACGTCGAGCATCAGGGCGGTCGCCTTCTCCCTGCTGTAGCCGAAGAGCTTCTGGAGCACCCACGTGACGTACGACATCAGGTTGATGGGGTCGTTCCATACCAGCACGATCCAAGGGATGTCGGGGTCGGTGGTCTCGTCGGTGCCGGGCTGGTCGACCTCGAACGGGGCGGTGACCGGGGCGGAGCCGGCGGTGGAGGTGAACTGCGCCGGTGCCATCGGGTCGGTCAGGTGGCGGCGAGCGCGGGGGTCTCGGCAGGGTCGGCGGGCACACCGGCGCGACCGGGCGTGGACGTTGGCCCGGTCAGCACCAGGTTGAGCCGGACGACGGCGATCCACACGGAGACGGCGCCGAGGACGTGGAGGCCCACGAGCAGGACGGGCACGCCCGTGAAGTACTGGGTGTAGCCCACCGCCGCCTGGGCAAGGAGGACCGCGAGCAGCACCCGGGCGGAGCGCTGCACCGCTGCCGGGGCGCGCTCCCGACCGAGGACCACCACCAGCGCCAGGGTGAGGGACACGAGGACCACCACCGAGGTCCCATGGACCCGGGCGACGTCGGGGACGAACAGCTCGAGGCGGGCGGCCTGGGTGTCACCGGCGTGGGGACCGGCGGCGGTGACGACCGTCCCGGTGAACACCACCAGGGCGGCAGCCGCAGCAGCGAGCCGGCCGAGGCCGATCGCCGTCGGCCCGACCAACGGCAGCGCCGGCCCGTCGGGGCGAGCGGCGCGGTGGTGGAGCACGGTGGCGTTCCACAGGATGACCATGGACAACAAGAAGTGGCCCATGACCAGCCGGGGCGACAGCTCGAACAGCACGACCAGCCCTCCCAGGACGATCTGGGCGAGGACCCCCGCCACCAGGCCGGCGGCCAGCCATACCAGATCGCGCCGGCGGGGGACCCGCCGGAGGGCGCCGGCGACCGCGAGGATCACCGCCACCGAGACCAGCCCGGTGACCAGGCGGTTGGCGAACTCGATCATCGCCGGGGCGTCGGTGATCTCGCTCGGCGCCAGCCGGCCCTGCTCGCAGGTCGGCCAGTCGGTGCAGCCCAGCCCCGACCCGGTCAAGCGCACGGCAGCCCCGGTGACCACGATGAAGCCCAGCGCCGCCAGGGCGAACAGGGTGACCCGCCGGTACCCCGAGGGCGTGATCCGAGGCAGCGCCATCGCCTCTTGATGTTAGAAGCTGACCGGTCGGGCGGCCCACGCCACTGACTTCTGCTTCCGGCAGGTTTCGACGTAGTGTCGACGCCCGATGCAGCACCTCGCCGGTCCGGTACTTGGTTCGAGGCTCGGCGCCTACGTCGCGCTCACCAAGCCCCGCATCATCGAGCTGCTGTTGGTGACCACGCTGCCCACCATGGTCGTGGCCGACGACGGCCTCCCGTCGGTGTGGCTCATGGTCGCCACCCTCGTCGGGGGCGCCCTGGCCGCCGGAGGCGCCAACGCCCTCAACATGGTCATCGACCGCGACATCGACAAGGTGATGCACCGGACCCGGCACCGGCCGCTTGTCACCGGCGTCATCTCGCCGGCCGAGGCCCTGGTGTTCGCCCTGGTGCTCGAGGTCGCCGCCTTCGGCCTGCTGTGGGCCGGGGTCAACCTGCTCAGCGCCGTGCTGGCGGTCAGCGCCACCGCCTTCTACGTCTTCGTCTACACCTTGTGGCTCAAGCGCAGCTCCACGAGCAACATCGTCATCGGGGGGGCGGCTGGGGCGGTCCCGGTGCTGGTCGGGTGGGCGGCGGTGCGGGACGCCCTCGGTTGGGCGCCGTTGGTGCTGTTCGCGGTGATCTTCGTGTGGACCCCGCCCCACTTCTGGGCGCTGGCCGTGCGCTACCGCGACGACTACGCCGCTGCCGACGTCCCCATGCTGCCGGCGGTCGCCTCCTTGCACACGACCGCGGTGCGCATCCTGCGGTACAGCCTGATGTTGTGGGCGCTCACCGTGGTCTTCGCCCCGGTGGCGGGCATGGGGCCGCTCTACCTGGCCGCCTCGGTCGTGCTCGGCGCCGTCTTCACCTGGTATGCACTGCAGCTGCTGCAGGCACCGTCGCCTGAGCGGGCCATGAGGCTGTTCACGTGGTCGATCACCTACATCAGCCTGCTCTTCGGCGCCATGGCCCTCGACCAGCTCGTCGGGTGGTGACGATGGCGCCCGGAGGACGACGATGACGGTGACCGAAGCTCGACCCGCCGCCGGAGCCGCCGACCCCCAACCCGCTGCTCCCGGAACCCGGGCCGGGGGCGCCAGCTGGCTCAGCACCTCCGACCACAAGGACATCGGCCGGCTCTACCTGCTCACCGCCTTGGTCTTCCTGGTCGTCAGCGCCGTCGGCTTCGTCGCCCTAGGCGTCGAGCGGCTCGGAGACGGCCTGCAGGTGTTCGACGCCGAGGCCTTCACCCAGGTGTCGGCCCTGGTGCGTGAGGCCGCCGTGCTGTTGTTCGTCGTCCCCTTCTTCCTGGGGCTGGCCACCTACCTGGTCCCGCTCCAGGTCGGAGCACCCGACATCGCTTTTGCCCGGGGCTCGGCCACCGCCTACTGGGCCTACCTGTTCGGTGGGGTGACGCTGCTGGCTGCCTACGCCGCCCGCGGCGGCTTCGAGGGCTCCAGCAACATCGCCACCGACCTCTACCTGCTCAGCATGATCGTGCTCACCCTGGCCACCGTCGTCGCCCTGGTGAGCGTCCTGACCACGGTGCTCACCCTGCGGGTCCCGGGGATGACCATGCTCCGCACCCCGCTGTTCAGCTGGTCGGTGCTGGTCGGCGGGGGGGTCATGTTGTTGACCGCCCCGGTGCTCACCGCTCGCCTGATCGAGCTGTTCATCGCCCACCACTTCTCCGGCGAGCTGGGCGGGCCCGGCAACTACCGCCTGATCTCGTGGTTCTGGTCGGTGCCGACGGCAACGCTGCTGGTGGTGCCCGCCGCCGGGGTGGCCGCCGAGGTGGTCCCCGTGCTCACCCGCAGCCGCCTGCGCCACCACCACGCCGGCATGGTCGTGCTCGGCGCGCTCGCCCTGTTCGGGTTCGGCGCGTGGGCCCAGGTCGAAGACCGCCTCGACGACCTCCTCTACGTTGCGGTGGGGCTCGCCGCCGTCCTCCCCGCGCTGGCCCTGCTCGGCGTGCTCGGCGACGCCGCCCGCCGGGGACGTGTCGTCCGCCAGGCGCCGCTGCTGATGGCTCTCGGCGCCGTGGTCCACCTGGTGCTCGGCGCCCTGGCCGGGGCGGTGCTGGCGATCCCCGCCCTCGATCTCCGGGGCACGGCGTGGGAGGCGGGGCAGTTCGAGGCGTTGATCTTCGGCGCCGGGGTCCTCGGTGCCTACGCCGCCTTGTGGTACTGGGCACCCAAGCTCTGGGGGGTGCAGCTCGGTGGAGGGTCGGGGACGGCGGCGTTCTTCTTCGGGTTCTGGGGCGCCGCCCTGCTCGCGGTGAGCGACCTGGCCAGCGGCCTGCTCTCGGACCAGGCCCTGCTCGCCACCGCCTTCCGAGGCGAGTCGCTCGGCCCCGTGCTCAACGGCGCCGCCGCCGTGGGGGCGGCGATGGTGGCGCTCGGTGCCGTGCTCGTCACCGGCGTGATCATGGCCCGGTCCGCCCGGCTCGAGGGCAGACGGGCGGACGACGATCCGTGGGGCGGGAACACCCTGGAGTGGGCAACCGCCTCCCCACCTCCACCGGGCAACTTCGCCGGGCCGCTGCCCCTGGTCCGTTCGCCCTACCCGCTCGTCGACGTCGGAGCCGATGACGACCTCGGCCACGATGCCGCCGCCACCCACCTCGCCGGGTCGAGGCCATGACCGCGACCCACGCTCCCGCCCCGGTCGAGCTCGACGTCATCCCGGCGCTGCCGCCGGCCCCCGAGCCCCCACGACGGGGGCGGGTCGTCCTCGTGGGCACCTTGTTGATGATCACCGCCGGGGTGATGCTCTTCGGCGGCCTGCTCGCCGGCTACTTCTCGGCTCGTGACGTGGCCAGGGCGGCCGGTGAGGCATGGCCGGCGGAAGAGACGGTGTTGCCCAACGTCCCCCTGTTCATGGCCTACCTGACCCTGCTGATGTCGTCGGTCACCGCTCAGTGGTCGGTGTCGGCCATCGCCTCGGGCGATCGGCGGAGCATGTACGTGGCCATCGGCCTGACCCTGGTGCTGGGGTTGGCGTTCGTGAACGCCCTGTCGTTCTCGTGGGGCGCGCTGGGCCTGGCGGCAGGGGCCAACAGCTACGCCAGCACCGTGTACGCCGTGACCGTGACCCACCTGCTCGTGGTCATCGCTGCCCACGTGGGCTTCGTCGTCGTGGGGTTCCGGGCTCTCGGCGGCCAGTTCTCCCCCCGCAACCGTGATCTCGTGGCTGCCGCCGCCGCCTTCTGGCACTTCACCACGCTCATCGGTCTGGTCATCTGGTACTGCCTGTGGTTCCTCGAGGGGGGGCCATGAGGGGCCCGGCGGCGAATTGGACGTTGGGCGCCGGGTCGGATGGTGCTCTGGGCGCCGGCAGAGCCGGCGCCCAGCCGGCGTTGGGGGAGTGCTCGTGATCACGACCGGATCTCGCTTCTGGTTCGCGCTGGCTGGCCTCAGCGTCGTGGCGGCCGCCGTCTACTTCGTGAGCAGCGGCTACGAGAAGTACGGGAGCCTCGTCCTGCTGTTCGCCGCGGTCGCGGCGATGATCCCGGGCCTGGCCGCGGTCACCCTGCGCGACGGCACCGTCCCGGCGGCCGCTGACGACGGTGGCGGTCCGAGCGCGGGCATCGCCGACACCCGTCTGCCGGCGGTCTGGCCGGCACTGATGGCCCTGGGGGTGGGCTTCGTCGTGGTCGGCCTCGCCGTCGGAGGGGCCCTGGTCTACGTGGGCTTCGGCATCCTCGCCGTCAGCCTGGTGGAGTGGATGGTCCAGTCGTGGGCCGAGTGCTCCACCGCCGATCCTGCCGTCAACCAGGCGCTGCGCAACCGCATCATGTACCCGATCGAGTTCCCGGCACTGGCCGCCATCGGGGTCGCCCTCGTCGTCATCGCCTTCTCCCGGGTGCTGCTGGCCGTTCCGAGGACCGGCTCCACCGTCGTCGCCATCGTCGTGGCCAGCCTGATCCTGGCCGTGGCCACGCTCCTCAGCGCCCGGCCCCGCGTCAGCTCCTCCCTGGTGACCGCGGTGGTGGTGCTCGGCGCCGTCGCCCTGCTCGCCGGCGGGATCGTTGCCGGGGTAGCCGGTGAGCGGAACTTCGAGGCCCACGAGGGCGGCCACGAGGAGGCAGGCGAGGCCGGCGAGGGCCATGAGAATGTGGGTGGCGGGGGCGACGAGCCCGCGGCCGACCCCGGAGGACACGGTGGCTGACTTGGCACCGCCCGTCTCCAACCGCGACGCTAAGCGGCCTATGGGTGCCTGGCGGAAGCCTACGGTGGTGGCACTGGTCATGGCGTTGGTCCTCACCGGCTGCGCCTCCGATGCCCCCCAGAGCGCCCTCGACCCTGCCGGGCCCTACGCCCGCACCCTCGACGGCCTGTTCAACCCCGTGATGTGGGTGGCCACCGCCGTGTTCGTGCTGGTCCAGGGCGTCATCGTCTACTCCGTGTTCAAGTGGCGGCGCCGAGCCGGCGACGACGACGACGCCATGCCGGCCCAGCTGCACGGCAACACCAAGCTGGAGATCGGCTGGACGATCCTGCCGGCGCTGGTGCTCGCTCTGGTGGCGATCTTCACCATCCCGGTGATCTTCGAGCTCCACGCCAAGCCGGCCGACGCCCTCGAGGTCTCGGTCACCGGCGCCAAGTACTGGTGGGGCTACACCTACGGGACCCAGCCCGAGTTCGGCATCACCCAGGCCGACGGCATCGTGACCGCCAACGAGCTCCACATCCCCGCCGAACAGACGGTCCTCCTCAGGCTGACCTCACCTGATGTGATCCACTCCTTCTGGGCGCCCCGCCTCAACGGCAAGGCCGACGTGGTACCGGGCCGGGAGCACACCTGGTTGCTCGAAGCCGACAAGCCCGGGGTCTACTCCGGCCAGTGCGGCGAGTTCTGCGGCACCTCCCACGCCAACATGCGGCTCAAGGTGGTGGCGCACGACCAGGCCGGCTGGGACGACTGGGTCGAGCGGATGCAGCGAGTCCCGCTGGAGCCGGTGACCGGTTCCGCCGCTCGCGGCTTCCAGCTGTTCGCCCAGAAGGGCTGCTCCGGGTGCCACCAGGTCGACGGCGCCTACGAGACGGTGGCTCCCAACTCGCCTGCTGCCCCCAACCTCACCCACCTGTTCTCCCGCGACTGCTTCGCCGGGTGCATCTACGACCTGAACGACCGCAACGAGATGGAGGCGTGGTTGCGCAACCCGCAGCGCAAGGCGGGCTCGCTCATGGTCGTCGGTGCACTCAGCGAACAAGAGATCGACGACCTCTACGCTTACCTCGAGACCCTGGAGTGACCATGACGAGGAGCCACTGTCCATGGCGCTGACCGAAGTCCGACCCCCGCTGGAGCTGACCGCCGGCGACGAGCCCCTCCGCAAGCCGCTCGGGGCGTTCACCCGCCCCACCTCGAGCCAGGGTTGGCGGTCGTGGATCACCACGGTCGACCACAAGAAGATCGGCATCATGTACGGCGCCACCGCCATGGCGTTCTTCGCCCTCGGCGGCCTCGAGGCCCTGCTCATCCGCGCCCAGCTGGCTCAGCCCAACGGCCAGGTGCTCGATCCCCAGGTCTACAACCAGATGTTCACCATGCACGGCACCACCATGATCTTCCTGGTGATCATGCCGATGCTGGCCGCCTTCTCGAACTACCTGATCCCGCTCATGATCGGGGCCCGCGACGTCGCCTTCCCCCGGCTCAACGCCCTCAGCTACTGGATCTTCCTCTTCGGCGGGTTGTTCCTCTACTCCAGCTTCGTCCTCGGTGGGCCGCCCGACAGCGGGTGGTTCAACTACGCCCCCCAGTCGGGCGTCGTCCACTCGCCGGGGCACGGGATCGACTACTGGACCCTGGGGCTGCAGATCACCGGCATCGCCTCCTTGCTCGGGGCGGTGAACCTGATCGTCACCTGCTTGAACATGCGGGCCCCGGGCATGACCCTGCTGCGCATGCCGGTGTTCGTGTGGATGGCGCTGGTGGCGCAGTTCCTGCTGCTCTTCGCCATCCCGGTCATCACCGTGGCGCTGTTCCTGTTGATGTTCGACCGGCTCTTCGGGGCGAACTTCTTCAACGTCAGCGCCGGCGCCGATCCCCTGCTGTGGCAGCACCTGTTCTGGATCTTCGGCCATCCCGAGGTCTACATCCTGATCCTGCCCGCCTTCGGCATCGTGTCCGAGGTGATCCCCACCTTCGCCCGCAAGCCGCTGTTCGGCTACCCCTTCATGGTGTTCTCGGGCATCGCCATCGGCTTCATGGGATGGGGGGTGTGGGTGCACCACATGTTCGCCTCCGGTGTCGGTCCCGTCTCCGTGGCTGCCTTCGCGCTGACGACCATGTTCATCGCCGTGCCCACCGGGGTGAAGATCTTCAACTGGATCGGCACCTTGTGGAAGGGCAAGCTGCAGTTCACCACGGCGATGATGTTCGCCGTGGGCCTGGTGTCGCAGTTCACCATCGGAGGCCTGTCCGGGGTGATGCACTCCGTCGCTCCCCACGACACTCAGCAGACCGACACCTACTTCATCGTCGCCCACTTCCACTACGTGCTCTTCGGCGGCTCGATGTTCGGGATCTTCGCCGGGATGTACTACTGGTGGCCCAAGATCTTCGGCTACAAGCTGAGCGAGCGGATCGGCAAGAAGAACTTCTGGCTCATGTTCGTCGGGTTCAACCTGACCTTCGCCCCGATGCACATCGTCGGGCTGCAGGGCATGCCCCGGCGCACCGCCACCTACCCCGAGGGGATGGGCTGGGACCTGATGAACCTCTTGGAGACGATCGGTGCGTTCATCATCGCCGTGTCGTTCCTGGTGTGGATCTACAACGTGGTGGCCAGTCGCAAGAACCCCCACGCCGGCGCCGATCCCTGGGATGCTCGCACCCTCGAGTGGGGCACCTCCTCGCCGCCGCCCGTGCACAACTTCGACGTGGAACCCACCGCTGAGCATCTCGACGAGTGGTGGCACGTCAAGTACGACGAGGACGAGCAAGGCCGTCCCGTCCGGCGCCAGAGCTACACCTTCTACAGCGACGTCGACGAGGCGTCGAAGGCGAGGGGTGGCCGGGCGCCCGAGGTCGACACGTCCTCCATCCACCTCCCGTCGCCGTCGTACTGGCCCGTCGTCATCGCCCTCGCCCTGCCCCTGATCGGCTACGGCCTCATCTACACCTACTGGCTCGCCGGCATCGGCGGCCTGCTGCTCTTCGCCGGCGTCTACGGGTTGGGGCTCGAGCCATCGGTCGACCCCGAGGCCGGCCACGACGATCACGCTGCGGACGGCCACCCCGACCCCGACCCCGACACCGAGACCGGCACCGAGCTGGTCGACGCCGAGGTCGGTGCCCCCGGCGGCGCCGGGGCGTCGAAGGAGGAGACGCCATGAGCGTGGCCGACCAGACAATGGCGCCCACGAGCACCCCGGTCGAGAGCAGCGGCCCTCTCGCTCATGACGCCACCGCTGCGCCGCACCACACCAGCACCGGGCTGTCGAACGAGAAGCTCGGCATGTGGCTGTTCCTCGGCTCGGAGTGCCTGCTCTTCGGTGGGTTGATCTCCACCTTCCTGCTCTACCGGGCCAAGGACGTCCCGGGCATGGCCGGCCCGGCGGTGGGCGACCTCTACGACATCCCCTTCACCTCGGTCAGCTCGTTCGTGCTGCTCATGAGCTCGCTCACCATGGTCCTGTCGCTGTCGGCCATCCAGCGAGCCGACCAGCGACGAGCCCGGACGTGGCTGCTGACGACCGCCTTGCTGGGGGGCACGTTCGTGGCCGGGCAGGTCTACGAGTTCACCGCCTTCGTGCGGGAGGGACTGGGCTACACCACCAACCTGCAGAGCTCGGCGTTCTACACCCTCACCGGCTTCCACGGGGTGCACGTCACCCTCGGCATCGTCATGCTGATGAGCCTGTTCGTCATGTCCCTGCGGGGGCGGCTGTCGTCGGAGCGGGCGGAGACGGTCGAGATCGTGGGCCTCTACTGGCACTTCGTCGACATCGTGTGGATCATCATCTTCACCCTCGTCTACCTCATCCCCGCCTAGGGCCGACGTGAGCGCCGAGAGCACGGCCGCCGCCCGCCATGAGGAGTACCAGGCTCAGACCGAGCACGAGGGGGCCGACCACCCGAGCGAGCGCAGCTACGTGGGGATCGCCCTCATCCTCGCCGTGCTCACCGCCGCCGAGGTGGCCACCTTCTACTTCGAAGAGGAGCTCGGCGCGCTGCTCATCCCCGCGCTGATCGTCATGATGATCGTGAAGTTCTTCCTGGTCATCATGTGGTTCATGCACCTGCGCTTCGACCACAACCTGTTCACCCGGATCTTCGTCAGCGGGCTGGTGCTGGCGGTCGGGGTCTACATGGCGGCGCTGCTCACCTTCAAGTTCTTCAGCTGACCGTGGTCACCTTCGCCGTCCCGATCGTGCGTGGCGACCCCTGGCGGTGGCAGCCCCATCCCGAGGTGTGGGCGCTGGTGGTCGGGCTTGCCGTCGCCTACTGGTGGGCGGTGACCCGCATCGGCCCCCGCGCCACCCGCCCTGGGGAGACGGTGGTCAGCCGAGGGCAGGTCGCCTGGTTCGCCGCCGCCCTGCTCACGCTGTGGCTGGCGGCCGACTGGCCCATGCACGACCTCGGCGAGGAGTACCTCTACGGCGTGCACATGGGCCAGCACCTCCTGCTGTCGCTGGTCGTGCCGGCGATGGCCCTGCTGGCCACGCCCACCTGGCTGGCCCGCATGCTGCTCGGCAGCGGCCGGGCGTACCGGGTGGTCCGGCGGCTGGCTCGGCCGGTGCCGGCGTCGCTGGTGTTCAACGTCGTCGTCGCCCTCACCCACTGGCCGGCGCTGGTCAACACCGGCGTGTCCAACGGCGCCCTGCACTACGGGATCCACGTGGTGGTCGTCACCAGCGCCCTGCTCATGTGGCTGCCGGTGGCCGGTCCGCTTCCCGAGCTGCGCCTGTCGCTACCCGGGCAGATGGGCTACCTGTTCCTCCAGTCGATCATCCCCACCGTCCCCGCCGGGTGGCTCACCTTCGCCGAGGGGGTCGTCTACCGGGCCTACGACGTCGTGCCCCGGGTCTTCGGCATCTCCGTCGTCTACGACCAGCAGATCGCCGGCATGCTCATGAAGGTCGTGGGCGGGCTCTACTTGTGGACCATCATCTCCATCCTGTTCTTCCGCTTCGCCAACAGGAAGCTGGAGGACGACCGGTCGTCGGGCATGGCGCTCGACCGCCGGGCGCCGGTGCTCACGCCCGATGGCGAGGTGCTCACCTGGGAGCAGGTCGAGCGCGAGCTGCAGCGCGCCGGCCCCGCCCCCGCTGAACCGGAGCGCTGAGCGGAAGCTCGAGGGCGACCTCCCAACCTCCGGCCAGTGCCGCCGCCCGTACCTCCCGTTCCCCCGTTACCGTGGGCAAACGGTGATCTGTGCCCGGACTCGCCCGGCGACGCTGCTCGTCGCCGCCCTGGTCCTGGCGTCAGCGTGCTCGTCGGGGGAAGGGGAGGTGGCGATGGGCCGGTTCACCTCGATCCGCAGCGTCCCCTCACCGGCGCCGACCAGTGCCGTCGAGGACGATCCCGCCCCCAGCTCGACCACCGTCACCACCACCACCACCACCACCACCACCAATACCACCACCACCAC
>JADDQY010000086.1 GCA_016781135.1 Actinomycetota bacterium | reverse complement strand
GTAGCGAGCACCCGATCTCTCGGGCGACATCGGGCACGGACATGCCCTCCGTCCGCAGCTGGCGCACCCGCCGCCGCTGTTCAACACTCAGATGAAGTCCCACGCAACCTCCCGATCGAGTCAAGGCAGGGTCGTTGACTCACCGAGTCGTTGCGTGGATCCCTTGAATCCGCCAGGACATCGCCGAGCCGCACCTGCTCGAGGTCGAGCTGGGCCGGGTGCGCTCGGAGTACAACTCGCTGCGCCTCCACGAAGGCATCGGCTACGTCACGCCAAACGACGAGCACGAAGGTCGAGGAGAGGCCATCCGCCAGGCCCGCCGGCGAGGCCTGGAGCGAGCCCGAGAGGAGCGGCTCGCCTACCATCGCCGGACCACCAACCCCGAGGAGACCCGGTGACTTGGTTCATTTCCACGGCGATCTCCGCGGTTAACTCAGACACACCTCACTTGCGGGTCGACACGCCGTGCACGTAGGCCTCGATGACAACTGCGAACAGGGCCGGGTCGATGCCGCGGCGTCGCTCGAGATCGAGGAGAAGAACGACCCGTGTCGCAGCTTGGGCATCTTGAGGTCCACGTCGCCGGCCTTGGTGTGAGCGGGCGGTCTCGGAAGTTGCGCTGATTGGTGCGGGTGGCGCTGCGCTCGTAGCGGGCGCCCCGATCGCCTCGGTAACCTCCGCCTCGATGAGCGCCGGCAACACGAGCTCCGCGCCCTTGCGGATCAAGTCGATGTCGCCGCCGGCGCGGATCGCGTCGAGCAGGCTGGTCACGTCAGACTGGGTCAGGGTCACCGGGAAGCTCCTTCAGCTCTCTTTGGTCGGAAAGCCGAAGATCTCCCGGTGGCCCACCTCAGTGGTGGATGCTCCCGGGCTTCTACACCACTCGGTGGGACGTCAACTCGCCCTCCCGTCGTGCTTACCAACTACACACACGACGCCGCATCGAGCTGTTCTCTTGATGACTCTGTCGAGCGGCGATTCGGGCCCGAATGGGGTCGTCCCACAGACTGACGAGCCGAGACCGTCAGGGCTGCGCGGCGCACTGGCTTCCCAGTGGTGCCGTACGAGGGCACCTTGCGTCACCCGCAGGCAGCCGCAGTCCGAGTACGGCACCCCCCTGCGGCGCTCGGGAACGCCGGCCGACCGAAGCTCGGCCGCTGGGCAGCTGACCGGAGATCGGTGCGGTCGCGTCCCATGGTTCGGCGGGCGACTGAACGCGGAGAACGGCACGTCGGAGCGGGGGCTAAAGGCGCCTGTGTGTCAGCGCTTGCCATCGAAGTTGCCGAGGACCTGCGTGCGTACTCGTCTTAAAGTCGAAGACTCGGGCCGAGCCCTTCGGCGATCGGCAACCCCCAGCTGTCCGCCCAGCTCTTGACGCTCGCATAGTGCTTCCATGCTCGCCACACCACTCGGCCATCACTCGTGATCTGCTCCGGCTCCGGACGACCGAACCGCTGCAACACGTGCGAGAGGCAAGTGTGGACCAACGACAAGCGACCTTGGACGCT
Source organism: Actinomycetota bacterium (assembly GCA_016781135.1). Lineage (GTDB taxonomy): Bacteria > Actinomycetota > Acidimicrobiia > Acidimicrobiales > CADCSY01 > JADDRA01. Next base: position 34 of record JADDQY010000086.1, on the reverse strand, counting down.
TTCACACACAGCTAGGTCCGCGATAGTGTCGTCG
>JADDQY010000081.1 GCA_016781135.1 Actinomycetota bacterium | reverse complement strand
CAAGAGAACCGCCGGAGTGGACGGGGTGGCGTCGCTCACCCCCAAGCAACGGCTGAAGCTCGCCGACGGGTTGGTCCTCGACGGGAAGGCCGAATCCCTCCGGCGAGTCTGGATACCCAAACCGGGCTCGAAGGATGGGGAGAAGAGGCCCCTGGGGATACCCACGATGCGAGACCGGGCACTACAAGCTTTGGTCAAGCTCGCCCTGGAACCCGAATGGGAGGCCAGGTTCGAGCCCAACAGCTACGGCTTCAGATCGGGGCGCTCGTGCCACGACGCGGTAGAGGCCATCCACAAGGCGATCCGCTTGAAGCCAAAGTACGTGCTCGACGCGGACATCGCCAAGTGCTTCGACCGCATAAACCACGAGGCGCTGCTCGCCAAGCTGTCCACCTTCCCCACCCTCAAGCGGGCCGTCAAAGCATGGCTCGAAGCGGGGATCATGGAAGGCGAGACGCTGTTCCCGACCCCCGAGGGTACACCCCAAGGGGGCGTAATCTCGCCGCTCTTGGCCAACGTCGCGTTGCACGGACTCGAAGAGCATCTCAAGGCGTCATTCCCGAGAACCATCCGGAGAGTGAACTGGCTGCCGCAGGTGGTCAGGTACGCCGACGACTTCGTCGTCCTGCACCACGACCTCGCGGCCATAGAGCGCGCGAAGCGGGTAGCCGCCGAGTGGTTAACCGGCATGGGATTGGAACTCAAACCCAGCAAGACGAGGATCACCCACACCCTACACGAGCACGACGGAAACGTCGGGTTCGACTTCCTAGGGTTCAACGTCCGTCAATTCCCGGCGGGCAAGACCCGTTCCGGGAAGATAGCCAGGCGCGGGAAAGAATCCACCTTGCTCGGGTTCAAGACCATCATCAGTCCTTCCAAAGAAGCCTTCGAGAGGCACATGGCGGCCATAAAAGAGATAGTCCGCGTCCACAAAGCGGCCCCACAGGCCGCCCTCATCACAAGGCTCAACCCCGTGATCCGAGGCTGGGCAGCCTACTACTCCAGCACGTCCTCCGCGAGGGCGCTGCGCAAGGCCGACCACCTGACCTACTTGAAGCTTTGGAGGTGGGCCAAACGCCGTCACCACCACAAGCCCCTCCACTGGATAGCCGACAAGTACTGGCACGTCCACAAGAAGGGGCGGTGGGACTTCTCGACCGAAAAGGACGGGATCTGGCTCCAGAAGCACGGGGACACCCCCATCAAGCGCCACGTAAAGGTGCAGGGCGGACGGAGCCCCTTCGACGGCGACTGGGTCTACTGGGGAACCAGGATGGCACGACACCCTCGGCTACCGAACACGGTGGCCAAGCTTCTCTGGAAGCAGAAGGGCAAATGCCCCTGGTGCGGACTGTACTTCAAGCACGGAGACCTGCCGGAACGCGACCACAAGCTCCCCCTCGTCTACGGCGGGCGGATCTACCAAGCAACTGGCAGCTACTCCACGCGCACTGCCACGACGAGAAAACGGTGCTGGACCTAACCGGCATAGGAGGAGGTACCCATGACAAGGGCTGTACCATCGAGGAGCCGGATGACGGGAAACTGTCACGTCCGGTTCT
>JADDQY010000126.1 GCA_016781135.1 Actinomycetota bacterium | reverse complement strand
ACCAAGCGATGTGACCTCCAGCACACAGAAGCTGAGGGAGCGATGCAAGAAACTTCCGATCAGAACCATTGCTTCCGAACTCGATGCAAGAGAAGAGGTTCTCGACAACCCACGATACGAGAGCCGCCGGAGCCGCCGAGACGACTGCGGGGCTACTGAGGCTCCCTCCGCCTTCGAGGTAACCGCGGAGGATCCCCGCCGCCGACAGCGGCGCGCCCCGGCGGCGACCCTTGAGGACGACGAAGAGCTCATCCCGGTCCGTCCTCGGGCGCTCGTCGGTCAGATAGGCGGCCAGCGTCGTGAAGAAGCCTGACGAGATCGGGACGATGCGAGAGTGCCCTGCCTTGCCTTCGGCCACGAACACCCGGCGCTCCCCTGGACGCAGATCGGCCAGGCGCAGGCCGAGCACGTCGCAGCGACGGACCCGCCGAGCACACGCGGCAAGGTGCAAGGCGCCCGCAGCAATGGCACCCCGCGAGCGCCGGGACCTGGTCCACCTGCCCGTACATGCCTCGTGGCTCAACCAGAGCGAGATCGTGTTCTCGGTCATCAGCGCAAGGTCATCCGCCCGGCCGACTTCACCGACCTGGGCGAGCTGGCCGACCGGCTCGAGCGGTTCGAGGACCGTTACAACGCCACCGCCCGCCCCTTCGACTGGCGGTTCACCACCACCGACGCTCGCTGCCGTCGTGCTCGGCACGGTGGTGCTGGCCACCTGCGGCGAGGGGGAGGTGGTCAGGCAGGGGCTCGAGGCTGGCAGGCAGTGGCCCGAGGGGAAGAAGGTGACCTGGGACATCGTCACCGCCGATGACACCCCGGCGGCGTGGTCGGGCTGGTGGTGGGGTAGGTTCGCCAGGACGACGCGAGGGGGAGGGCCCGTCGATGGCGCGCTGCGAGGTGTGCGGGAACGACTACGACAAGGCCTTCGAGGTGGTGGCCGCCGGGGAACGGCACACCTTCGACAGCTTCGAGTGCGCCATCCACCGCTTGGCCCCGGTGTGCGAGCACTGCGGCTGCACGGTGATCGGCCACGGCACGGAGGTGGACGGGCGCTTCTTCTGCTGCGCCTCGTGCGCTCGTACGGCGACGGGGGCGAGCGAGGCCCAGGACCGGGTCGAGACGGGGACCTGAGCGCCCCGCCCCAGCCGGTCCCACCGCCCTGGCCCGGGCAGGGACGGCTCCGGCACCCCGCTGCCACCCCCCGGTCCTGTCCCCATCCCAGGAGCGGGCGGAGTTGCCGGCCTAGCGTGTGGCACCGTCCCCGCGCGACGTCGCGGAAGGTTGACGGAGCCAACGCGCCACCCGGTGCAATTCGTGGTCGTCGCCTTCGTGGCCGCCAACCTGGTGGGAGGTCATGCCCCGCTTCGCTGCACGCGGTATCGAGCCGTCTTCTTGGGCCGGGTCGCCACCACGAGCTCGTCTCAGCTGAGACTCGCTCTGCCCTCGCCCAGCGACGTCGAGTCGGTCATCGGATTCGGGTTGCGGGCGACGTAGAAAGTCAGCGCGTTCTGGTCTGGTGGCGAGCCGGGGTGAGTCATCGCGTGTATGAAAGGGATCGATGAGAGAAGCCCAACCAAGGCCGCCTCTCGCGCCCTGCCTTCATCCCGGTACGAGCACCGAGCGAAGGGTCCTCGGGTCGCGTGGCTGAGCGGCTGGTCGTGATAGGAGGGGATGCAGCAGGCATGAGCGCGGCGTCCCAGGCCCGTCGGCGCCGAGGAGCGGACGACCTGGAGATCGTCGCCTTCGAGCGGGGGAGGTTCACCTCGTACTCCGCCTGCGGCATCCCGTACTTCCTCGGTGGTCTCGTCCCCCGCGCCGAGCAGCTCATCGCCCGCTCCCCCGAGACCTTCCGTGACGCCTACGCCGTCGACGTCCGGATTCGCCACGAGGTGACCGAGGTCGACCTGGGCCGAGGAGCGGTGCGAGCCCGGAACCTCGAGAACGGAGAGGAGCACTGGGAGGGCTTCGACCAGCTGTTGGTGGCGACTGGCGGAGAGCCATTGCGGCCCCCGCTCCCCGGTGCCGAGGCAAAGGGCATATTCGGAGTGCAGACCCTCGAGGACGGCCTCGCCGTGCGGCGTGCATTCGACGAGGAAGAACCTCGGCGCGCCGTCGTCGTCGGGGCTGGCTACATCGGCCTGGAGATGGCCGAAGCTTTCAAGATGCAGGGCCTCGACGTGTCTGTCGTCCACCGGGACTCTCAGCCCATGCCAACCCTCGACCCTGACATGGGGGTCCTCGTCGCCGATGCCATGCGGAAGATGGGGATCTCCGTCCACAGCGGGGAGGAAGTGGTGGGCTTTGACGCCCGCCAGGGCCGGGTCACCGCCGTGGTCACCGAACGACGATCCATCCCGGCCGACATCGTGGTCCTCGGCCTTGGCGTTCGCCCGAGCACCACTCTCGCCGTCGCCGCAGGAATCCCCAACGGGCCGAGCGGTGGCATTCGCGTCGACCGCCGCATGCGGACGACCATCGAGGGCGTGTGGGCGGCAGGCGACTGTGCCGAGAAGTTCCACCGCATCTCCCGAGGCCCGGTCAGCATCGCTCTCGGGACCCACGCCAACAAGGAGGGAAGGGTGGCCGGGATCAACATTGGCGGTGGGGACGCCGCGTTCCCGGGCGTGATCGGGACTGCGGTCACCAAGGTCTGCGAATGGGAGGTGGCCCGGACGGGGCTGCGCGAATCCGAGGCGCCCGGGGCCGGATTCGAACCCCTGGGCGTCGTCGTCGACTCCACCACCCGGGCCGGCTACTACCCCGGGGCGCAGCCGATCAAGACGAAGCTGGTGGTCGAGAAGGGAACCGGACGCCTCCTCGGGGCCCAGATCGTGGGGCGTGAGGGGGCGGCCAAGCGGATCGACGTCTTGGCGGCGGTGTTGTGGAGCGGCCTCGGCGTCGACGAGATCCTCAACCTCGACCTCTCCTACTCCCCGCCGTACTCCCCGGTGTGGGACCCGGTTCTCATCGCAGCCCGCAAGGCGTGGGAACGAGTGGAGGACACGGTGGACGAATGCAGGTGACGATCTACTACGACTACAGCTGCCCGTACTCGCAGCGAGCCTTTCAGTGGTTCCGTCGATTGCAGGAGGCGGTTCCCGGTCTCGAGTTGAGCTGGGCGACCTTTTCGCTGAAGGAGGTCAACCGGGACGCCTCCACGCCTTCACCCTTCACCGGCCCCGAGATCTCGAGCGTTTCCGTGCTAGCCCTGGCCCTCGCCCACGCCGCCCGTCAAGCCGACTTCGACTGCTATCACCAGGCGGTGTTCGACGCAATGCAGGAGCGCCGGGTGGACGAAAGGAACCTCTTGTCAGCAGCAGCCGACGCTGGCGTCGACACCGGCGCGTTCGACCTCGATCGCCAGCACTGGCTGGGCCACGTCGCCGAGGAGCACGGTGAGGGCCAGGCCCTGGGCGTGTTCGGAACCCCGACCCTGGTCTTCGACGACGCCGTCGTCTTCGTGAAGCTGGCCGAGCTTCCGCCCCGTCACGACGACGTCGAGCTCTGGAACAGCCTGTGCGTGCTCGCCCGATGCCACCCCGAGTTGGTCGAGATCAAGCGGCCGTAGTCATGGATGGGATCTGAAGGGAGACGCCTGTTGCTTTTCGCTGCTGGAGGCTGAAGCGAGGGCTCCACGTCGTAGGTGGCCGCCCCACTGGTCCGAGTCGTGCGCGGTCCTTCGTCCTGCTGGCCGTCCGATGGGGCCTTCAACGGATCCAGGCTCAAAGACCTACTGGTGGGGCGGTTCCTTCCGTCTTCGACCCAGCACCTCGTTGACGGCCTGCTGCGGGATGGCGAGCACGCCGGCCTCGTCTCGCTCCCCGGGCAGCTGGCCCTCGTCGACCATCTGGCGCACCCGTTCCTCGCTCATGCCGAGCAGCCGGGCGGCTTCAGCGGTCGAGTAGGTCTCGGGCTCCCGGGCAGGGGGCTCGGTCGGGACAACCTCGGCGAGTGGGTCGCCGTGGTCTTTGGGGGAGTCGCCGCCGGGGTGCTCGACAGCCTCATGGGCAGCGTCGACCAGGCCGGCGGTGATGGCGTCGTCCTCGCTCACGGCTCCGGGTCCCACAGCCGCGGCTCGCGTTCCGCAGCCGTGATCTCCAAAGGGTGCGCCATGGCCTGGAAGGCGTCGATGAACCTGGCCAGCGCCTCGCGCAGCGCCTCGTCGACCACAGGCGGCGGCGCCGCAGCCACCGGGCGCCGGGCGGTTGGATCCACGTCGGTGTCGCCAAGCAGGAACGCCCGGCACCCCTCGCAGAGACCAGAGCTCGACGCCTCCGCCGGGGGACGACTACACCGCCAGCAACCGGTCCCGACCTCCATCGCCGGCTCGGTCGATCGCTGCAGTCCGGCGTCGAGCGCCTCGAGGGCGCCGTCGTCGTCGCTCACGCCGCGCCCCTCACCCGCGCACGTCGAAGTCGCCCTCGACGTACTCCAGCCTGAGAGGCCGACCACCCGGTGGTGCCGTTCGCACCGACGAGGCCGCTGAGGAACCACGTGCTCTCGCCGAGTTGCCACCGGCTCATGAGCTACGGTCCTGCTCGTAGGGTTGGGTTGCCGGCATGCCGTCTCCCTCGTACTCGTGGCACCGGTGGTGCCAGCCCACCGCCGGTGCTCGAGCCTGACTGCCGCCACAAGCGTAACGGAGTGAGGCGTTGGCGGACTCTCCCGTTGGGACCGGGGAACCAGTCCGGTGGCCCATGACCTCCACCGGCGAATTCTGCCACCAGCCCGGCCAGCTCCGAGGGGGCGGAGTAGACCACCGTGTGGGCGACGCCGGGCACTACGACGACACGCGCCGAGCGCAGTCGGCCTCCCGCCTCCTCCGCCCAGCGCTGTGGCGCCACGCGGTCCCATTGGCCTCGGATGACCAAGGTGGGCACCACCACCCGGCCCAGGTTGTCCAGGAAAGGATCGGCCAGGGCCGCTCGTAGCGTCCGAATCATCTGGCGTGAGCCGACCTCCACCAGTTCTCGCGATGCCAGCGCGTTGAACCGCAAGGGCTCGGCCGGGGCGGTGCACAGTCACCGGGCGAAGACGGCGGCCACGCTGTGGACCCTGGGGTCTCCGGTCGGTCCGACCAGGACCAACCACCCCGACGGCCTCGGGATGTCGGAGCGCCAGGCTGGCGGCTACCTGGGCGCCCACGGAGTGCCCGAGCACCGTCGGCCGCCGGAAGCCCGCCCATGCGATCAGCTTGTCCAGGAGGTCTGCCTGGTCTTCGATCGCGACCTTGCGCCGCGAACGGGAGCTTTGCCCGAACCCCGGTAGATCGGGGGCGAGCACAGCACAACGGCGAGCGAACGCCGTAGCGGTTGGCAGGAGATACCGCGTGGAGACCACGCCATGGATCAGCACGGCGGCAGGTGCGCCGGCCACGGGGCCACTGGATCGCCGCACGAAGACACGTCCTTGCCGAGATGGGCCCAACCGCTCGAGAGGGTCGGGCTCTCAGCTGGGGTCAGCGCCCACAAGCGCCTGAGCGATTTCACTCGCCCCCTGGGGAGGCCTGGCCGCGAAGACGGCACGACAACGGCCGGGCGAGCTGGAAACGGGACATGGCGCCTGCGGCAACGCTAACGCCGGCAACCGCTCCCGACCGACTGGTCGACACCGGCCGGCCCTCCGGCCGTTTCCTCGATGTCGACGGGTGGAAGGATGCGTGGGATGGCCCACAGCATCGAGGTACAGGAACAGGGAACGGCGGTGGCCTTCTCGTTCGAGGAGATGCTGCGCTACAGCGGGCCGGACAGCCCCGGGGGCGTGGCCCTGGGCTTGAAGATGATGGAGCGGGCCTTCGCCCTTCTCGAACCGGATGGCGCGGTGGAGCGGCGAGAGGTCATGGTCCACTCGGCCTTTCGCGGACCCGGCGCTCGGGATGCCTGTGAACTGGTCACTCGTGGCCTCACCGAGGGCCGCTACGTCGTCGATGCGGCGCTGGAGCGGCCGGAGCGGGGCCACACGCTTCGAACCTTTGCTTTTCGGGTCAGCTACCGCGACCGCACGGTGTCGCTCTTGCTGCGAGAGGGCTTCGTCACCGACGAGTTCGTGCGGCTGGCGCAGTCGTCCGACCTCACCGCCGAGGAGCAGCAGCACTTCGTCACGATGAAGCAGGCGTTGGCCGGCGAGCTGATGGCCACGAACGCAGTCGACCTGTTCGACGTGGAGTAGCTCCACCGCGGCTCGAGACGCGCTCGCCCGACACACCGGGAACCGGACAGCGGCATCAGCCTGCCAGTCCAGGAGAGTCGGGGCGCCACGCGTCTCGGACGACGGGCGCGGCAAGAAGCGGGAGCGGAAGGCCAGACGCCCTGATCGCTCGACGTTCACCTCGGTCCAGGGCTCGGAGGCAACCGCTCCCGGGCCCCGCCAATCAGGGCAGCGAGGCGGCGAGCAAAAAGGCGTCCTGTTGGCCGGATGGCGGCAGGTGGGAGACCGCGAGTGCTCAGGCAGTGGCCCGCATGCGCTCGACGAGCCCGAGAAGGCGCCGATGGGCGTCCTCGGCATCGAGCTGGACACGCGCCCCGTGACCCGGAAGCACCCAGGAGAAGGTCGTGGCCTCGGCGAGGCGAGCGAGGGAGCGCGTTTGCTCTTCCCAGGAGTACCAGCAAACGCCGCGGAAGGCGGTCAGGTCGTGGCGGCGCTGGTCCCACGCCAGGGAGTCACCCGTGAACAGCCAGGTGCCGTCCACGGCGAAGGCGACCGAACCCTTCGTGTGGCCCGGGAGCGGGACGGCGATGACGCCGGGAGCGATCGCGGCGGGCTCCTCGCCTCTCAGCAGGTCGGTGGCGCACGGTGCGGCCCGGCGGTCCGCCTCGTGGATCCAGACCCTGGACCCGTATCGGCCCGCCCACCGAGCTGCATCGGCGACGTCGTCCCGATGGGTGAGCAACACCTGCGCCACCCCGCCCATGGCATCGAGCGGAGCGGTCAGGGCCCGCGTGAAACGAGGTGCATCCACCATGAGGTTCCCCTCCGGCCGGAGTACCAGGTAGCTGGTTGCGCCGAACGACGCTTCGCTGGTGTGGCCGAGGTCGAAGACCGGCCCTTCGACGTTGAGCGGGAACAAGCCGCGGGGACGTGGGGTCCGTGGGCTGCGCCCGATCGACTGCGTGGGGCACGCTTCGGCCGCCAACCACGCCTGGTGCTCGGCGTCGGCTCTTGCAGGCTGGACGGCGACGACGGACTGGCCGTTCACCTCAGCAAAGAGCTCGGGCACGAGGTCCCGGCAGGTGCCGCAGTCGATGCAGCGGGTGTCGACGAACCAGGCACCTTCGGCGTTGCGGGGATCGCGCTGGTCGATGCGTGCCATGTCGTCAAAGGTAGGGGTGGTCCCAACTCCACCCGCGGGGAACGACGCCACTACCTGGTGAGCCCTCGTACCACCGCGGCTCACCTATCAGCCGTGGCACCGGCGCTAGCCCCCGGGCTACCGCCGGCCGGTGGGCGGAGCTCGGCCGCCGAGGGCAGCGAGGCCAGAGCGTCTGCGAAGGCGGCCGCCACCCGGCGGTGACCCTCGGTGCTCGGGTGGAATCCGTCGGCGGCGACGAGGGTGGGATCGATCCGGCCCCCGCCGGCCGCCGCGAGGTCGACGACGACGGCGCCCTCCGCCTCCGCCACTCGGGAGATCGCCGCGTTGTAGGCGGCGACACGCTCGATGATCGTCTCGGCCGACGGCAGGCGGAACGGCAGCTGGCAGCCGGTGCCACCGGGCAGGCAGGCCCGCACGAGGGGCAGGTCTCCCACCGGGGGCGTGCTGGCGACGAGCACGTCGGTGGCCCCGCCCCTCCGCAGACCGCGAACGAGCGTCCCGAGGTCGCGCTGGTACTGCTCCACCGGCACCTGGCGCACGAGGTCGTTGACGTTGAGCCACACCGTGACGAGCCGCGGCTCCTCGGCCAGGGCGGGCTTCAGCTCCCGGTCCAAGGCCTCGCGCACGGTCGCCCCGCTCACCCCCAGGTTGACGAGGGTGGCCGAGCGGGCGAGGGCGTTGCGGTAGAAGACGCTGGGCCAAGACTCGCTGACGGGGTCGTTGGCACCGATCCCGACCGTTTCGCTGGCGCCGACGGCCACGTAGGTGAACGGCGGCGGCAGCGCCTCGACCTCGAGGGTGTCGGCCCGTCCGCCGGCGCACGCCGTGACCAGCAGCGCCAGGGCGGCAAGAGCGAGCAGGAGGAGCGGTGCCCCGGCCCCCACCCTCCTCACCCCTCCCCCATGGCGTCACGAGCAGGCAGACGGGCGGCGCGCACCGCGGGCACGGTACCGGCGAGGAGGGCGAGCACGGCCGAGCCGAGGATCCCGCCGCTGAGCACGGCCATCGGCAGCGCCACCGTGACGCCGGCCAGGCCCTGGGCGCTCAGGTAGTCGTTCACGACGGCGCCTACGCCCCTGGCGATGGCCCATCCGAGCACGGTGCCGGCCAGCCCGCCGCCGAGGCCGAGGGCCACCGCCTCGAGGAGGAAGATCCTCCGCACGTCGCGGTCTCGGGCCCCGATCGCCTTGAGCACGCCGATCTCGCGCCGGCGTTCGCGCACGGCGGCCAGCAGCGCGTTGGCGATGCCGAGCGCGGCGATCACCAGGGCGATCGCCCCGATGCTGGCGAGCACGAGCTCGACGACGTGCAGGTAGCGCAGCACGGAGGCGATGAGGTTCTCGGGTGCTTCGCTCGGGAGGCCGAGGCCGGCGAGCTGCTGGCGGGCCTCGTCGACCTGGTTCAGCCCGCGCGCCACCACGAACAGCCCCTCGTAGGTGGCGCCCTCCCCGCCGCCGGTCCAGGCACGGGCGTCGAGCACGACGGGCAGGGGGGCCAGCACACCCCCTGGTGCCGCCTCCTGGGCCACCGCGCCCACGACGATGGCGCGCGTCCAGCGGACGGCGAGCGGGTCGTGCCTGCCACCGGCCCCTTCGCGCACGGCGCCGAGCATCACCTCGCTGCCCACGACGCCGGCCTCCTCGCCCTCGGCCACCCCCCGGCGCTCGAGCCAGCGCTGGTCGACCACCACCTCCGTCGCCGTCTGGGCCTCGGGGAGCCGGCCGGCGAGCACGGTGATGGGCAGGTTGTCCGCCTGGCGGAAGTCGACGCCGACGATCCCTTCGAGGTCGGTGCCGCCGGGCACGGCGGGGACGGCCTGGTCCTCGCCCGCCCCCTTGCCGGCAGCCACCGCCGCGCCGTCGGCGGTAACCAGCAGGCGGGTGGTGGCGATGGGGACGACGGCGGCGACGTCGGGGAGATTGACCACACGGTCGACCTCGGCGTCGTCGACGGCGGCGTCCACGCGGATGCCCGCCAACGGCCCGCCGCGGGAGAGCTGGTCGAGCACCCGGGAGCGGCCCGTCTCGGTGATCATCATCAGTGCCGTCAGCAGGGCGGCGGCGAGGGCAACGGCGACGAGGGTGAGCACGGCGCGGCTGCGGCGGCGGACGAGACCGCGAGCGGCGAAGAGGACGGCATCGGCCCACGTCATGGCGTCGAGAACCGCCCCTCGGCGAGATGCAGCCGGCTGGGGGCGCGCCCGGCGACGGTGCGGTCGTGGGTGACGACCACGAAGGTGCATCCCCGCTCAGCGGGGAGCTGCTCGAGCAGATCGAGCACCTGGGTAGCGGCCCGCTCGTCGAGGTTGCCCGTCGGCTCGTCGGCGAGGACGAGGCGGGACCGGTTGGCCAGGGCACGGGCGATCGCCACCCGCTGGCGCTCGCCGCCGCTCAGCGCCCCGGGACGGTGAGCGGCGCGATCGGCGAGACCGACGGCGGCGAGCAGCTCGCGAGCTCGGCGGCGGCGGGCGCCGGCCCGGGCTCCGGCGAGGGCGAGGGCCACCTCCACGTTCTCGCTGGCCGTGAGGGTGTCGAGCAGGCCGAAGTGCTGGAAGACGAAGCCGACGGTGCTCCGCCTGTAGGCGGCCAGCTCGTCGCCGCCGAGAGCGTGGAGGTCGTGGCCGCCCACGTGCACGTGCCCGGACTGCGGCGGCTCGAGGCCGCCGAGGATCGAGAGGAGCGTGCTCTTGCCGGCGCCCGACGCCCCGGTCAGGGCGACGTAACCGCCCGGGGGGATCGAGAAGCTCAGGCCGTCCAGCACGACAAGGGGCCGGTCGGAGGTCTCATAGCGGTGGGAGAGGTTCCGCACCTCCACCGCCGCCCCCGTGCCGGGAGCGCCCCCGGCCGTGGCGGGCGCCGCCGGCGGGACTGTCGTGCTTGTCGTCGCCCGGGTCACCCGGACGAGTCTGGCGGGTTCGCCGCCGGATTGGTCCACGCCCGACCGGGAAGGATCGAGGACCTACGCCGAGGCGGGAGGACCGGATGGCCACGACGAGCTACCGCGGTCGAGTCCCGCGCCTGCTGCTCGCCGTCGTGGTCGCCGCCGCCCTGGCTCTCGCCGCCTGCAAGGACGGCGGGACCGAAGAGGCACCCACCCCCGCCGGCCCCCCGACGATCGAGGACGTGTTGGCCGGCGACCGGCCGCTCAATGTCGCTCACGCCGGTGGTGACCAGGCCCACCCGCACTCGACGCCGTTCGCGTTCGCCGAGTCGGTGCTCGAGGGGGCGGACGTGCTCGAGCTCGACGTGCAACTGACGGCCGACGGCGTGCTCGTCGTCCACCACGACGAGACGGTCGATCGCACGACCGAGGCCACGGGGCCGGTGGTCGAGCGGACCCTCGCCGACCTGCAGGCGCTCGACGCCGCCCACTGGTGGTCGAGGTGCTGGTCGTGTCGCGACCGGCCCGCCGGGGAGTACCCGTACCGGGGGGTCCGAACCGGTGAGCGTCCGCCGCCCGCCGGCTACACCCCCGACGACTTCGCCGTCCCGACGTTCCGCCACATCGCCACCCGCTTTCCTGACCTGCCCCTCGACATCGAGATCAAGGGCGGCCAGCACGTTGACCCCGTGGAGGTGGCGCGGGTGCTCGCCGCCGAGCTGCGGGAGCTCGACCGGGTCGAGTCGTCGGTGGTCGTGTCGTTCGACTCGGCGGTGGTGCAGGAATTCCACGCGCTGGCGCCCGAGGTGGCGGTGTCACCCGGGCTCCAGGAGCTGACGTCCTGGCTGTTCGCCAGCCAGCCTCTCGCCGAGCACTACTCGGTCATCCAGATCCCGCCCACGTCGGGTGGCGTGCCGGTGCTCAGCGCCGAGGTGGTGGAGCGGGCCCACGCCGAGGGCCTCGACGTGTGGGTCTGGGCGGCGAGCGCCGAGGAGGAGCAGGCGCGGGTGTACCGCGACTGGCTCGGCCTGGGCGTCGACGGTGTCATCGCCGGCCGCCCCGCCGAGATGACGGCTGCTCGCTGGCGGGTCGAGCAGGGGCGACCACCGCGGTGAGCAAGGGGCCCACCGCGGACCCGCGCCATCTCCGCCCGGTCAGATCGGTTGAATGTCGACAGGGGCGCCACCATGCGGTCGGCCCAGTCGCTCGGCCGCGCTTCCGCCCCGCAGCAGGAGCTCGTAGAAGACCTGCCGGCCGTCGCCGGCATCCCAGCCGCTGCTGCCCGGGGCGAAGGACATCTCGCCCTGGTGCACGGCGAAGGTGCCGCCGGTGACGGTGGCGACGGCGACCGCACCGCCAACCGCCACTTGCACTCGATCGCCGATCTCCGCTGGGGCGTTGGTCCAGGTCGTCTTGACGTTGCCGTAGCCGTCGACGTACGCCACTGCCTTCTCGGGGGCGGGCGGGATCAGGCTGTTGTCGACGTCGGCACCGAGACAGCCTTGGTCGCCGCGCGCCAGCTTTGCGACCACCTCCGGGAACAGGTCGCGGGACCGGAACTGCGATCCGGCGTCGGGCACGTCCACCGACCGGAACACCGCGTTGTCGCGCAGGAACGAGAAGCAGTGCTGGGCGTTGACGCCGACGACCGCGATCCCGTTCGAACACAACGCCGCCACCAGCCGCTCACCCTGGTTCCCTGGGCGCGGGTCGGAGTGGTCGGCGCGCGGCGCGACGTTGGTGTAGATCAGGCGGGCTCCCGGTGCGTCGCCGAGCGCCAGTTGGGCGGCGCAGAAGCCGGCGCCTACCGTGTCGAAGGCCGGGACTGGCGTGGGCAGCACGCTGGCTTCGGGCAGCAGTCGGGCAAGGCGTTGGGTGACCTCGGCGAACGCGAGGTCGCCGGCGCCGTAGTCGGCGACGAGATGGATCAGCATTCCACAAGTGTCGCGGCTCGTGGGTCGCCGCGCCGGCGGACGCCTCAGGCGGCGCTGGCGAGGTTGGCGCTGATCCAGCCCCTGAGTCGCTCGCCGGGAGCGGCGCCCACCTGGCGGCCGACCTCACGACCGTCTCGGAGGGCGACGAGCGTCGGGATCCCCTGGACGGCGAAACGGGCGCTGGTGGCTGGCGCCTCGTCGACGTTCACCTTGACGAGCTTGCAACGCCCGGCGAACTCTCGGGCGAGCTGCTCGAGGATGGGGCTGAGGGTGCGGCAGGGCCCACACCACGGCGCCCACAGGTCGACGACGACCGGGAGCGGGCTGCGCTCGGCGATGTCGAGGAAGGTGGCGTCGTCGGCGTCTGCGATCCAGGGCAGCGCCGACTGGCAGCGACCGCAGCGTGGCGTGCCGGCCGCCGCGGCCGGGAGACGGTTGCGGGTGCCACACGAAGGGCACGCCACGACCGGGATGGGCGAGGCCGCCGCCATGGTCAGGCCGCCCGCGGCTGGTGCCGCTGCCCGCCGGGGCGCGTCAGCTGGTGGATGGTGGCCATCCCACCGTGCGGGAGCTGCTGGACACGGCGCTGCTCCTCGTAGAGCTGCCGCTGATAGCTGGGGACCAACACCTTGCGGTAGTACCGGGTGGCCAGGCCGAGGATCAGGACGAGCTCGGCAACAAGCAGCGGCGGAGCGAGCCAATAGGTCCAGGGCTCGGCCGCTGCCAACACCATCGATATCGTCATCTCTCCACCTCCTGTCGCACGTCGAGAACCTGGACACGTCGTCCATCTCCAACAACACCGGGAGCCGTCGTCGGTATGCCCACCCCGGTTCGTCCGGACCCGCCGACTGCTCTGCACCCGCACCGGCCAGCCGACCAGCAGGTCTCGCCCCGGGGAGGGAGCGGGCGGCAAGGAACGGCGACGGGTGCCTCAGCTCCTCCACCCGCCGGACGCCAGCCGGGCGATGCGCTCGGCCATCGGCGGGTGGGTGGAGAACAGGGCGGCGAAGCTGACGTGGCGGCCGGCGAGCGGGTTGACGATGTACTTCACCGCTTGGGCCGGACCGACCGCCATGGGCACGGCGTGGACCGCTCGCTCGAGCTTGGCCAGCGCCCGGGCCAGCGGAGCGCCGTCCCCGAGGAGGCGATCGCCGGCAGCGTCGGCTTCGAACTCGCGGCTGCGTGACAGCGCCAGCTGCAGGATGGTGGCGGCCAGGGGGGCGAGCAGCGCGGTGACGAGCAGGCCGAGCGGGGCGGGCGCGGTTTCGTCGTCGTGGGAGCTGGGGGTGCCGAAGAACGGCAGCCACATCAACATGTTCGCCAGATAGCTGATGCCGGTGGCGACGACTGCCGCGATCGAGGTGACGAGGATGTCGCGGTTGCCGACGTGGGCCAGCTCGTGGGCCAGCACGCCCTTGAGCTCGTCCCACGTGAGCAGCTCGAGGATCCCCTGGGTCACGGCTACCGCGGCGTGTGCTGGATCACGCCCGGTGGCAAAGGCGTTGGGCTGGCGGTCCGGCGTGACGTACAGGCGGGGCATGGGCAGGCCAGCCTCGCTGCACAGCTCGGCGACGATGTGGTGGTACTCCGGGTAGACCCACCGTTCGGCCCGTACGGCACCAGCGGCGGCGAGGGCAAGGCGATCAGAGAACCACCACGATCCGGCGCCACGGCGACGCCGAGGATCAGTCCGATGAAGGCGCCACCCCGGCCGAACACCGAGCCGACGGCGACGAGCAAGCCACCGAGGCCGGCGAGGACCGCCGCCGTCTTGAGGCCGTTGACGGTGGCTGTCAATGGGCGGAACACCGGCCGCCGACGGGCGGCCCGGTCGGTCTGGTCGTGCAGCGAGGCGTACATCATCTCCCTCTTTGTTCGTGTCGGCTCGGGCGACGGTGGGGCGGGGTGCCAGTGCTACGGGGAGGTCCCGTCCTCTGCTCGAGCGAGTCCGGACAACGAGAAGGGCGGCGGCCCCAGTGGGAGCGCCTGCGCCCCGAGGGCCGCCGCCATGGTGGGATCAGGCCGCGTTGGAGCCGGTCTCGATGGCCTGGGCCTGACCGCCGCCCGAGCCGATCTCGACCTTGCGGGGCTTGGCCTGCTCGGCCACGGGCACGGTCACAGTGAGGACGCCGTTGTCGTAGCTCGCCTCGATCCGCTCGGAGTCCAAGCCCTCGCCGAGGAACAGCTGGCGGCTGAACTTGCCCTGCGCTCGCTCCGACACGATCACGTCCTGGCCCTCCTCACGCGGCCAAGCCCGCTCGGCCGTCACGGTGAGGACGTTCTTCTCGACCGTCAGGTCGATGCTGGACGTGTCGACCCCGGGCAAGTCGAAGTGGACGACGAACTGCTCTCCCTGCCGGTAGGCGTCCATCGCCATGACCGCCGGGCGGCCCTGCGTCCCGAACGCCTGCTGCGAGAGGCGGTCGAGCTCACGGAAGGGATCGAACCGCATCAGCATCGGTACCACCTCCTTGTGTCTCTGTGCTTGTTGGGGATTGGTCGCCGGGATGTTCCCGGCACAGAACTTGACACCTTGGCCCGCAGGGATATTCCCGGAGAGAGACGCATGGACAGCGGAGTACGATGGCGGCCCGGCGACCAAAGGTGAGGCCGCGTGAGGCCGGGACGACGTCGTGTTGCGCTTCGAGGTGGTGCTGCCCCGGGTGCTGCAGGACACGGCATGGCGCTGGTGTCGCGCATCCCGGACTCGTGCTCGGCGCCAGCCGTGCGGCTCGTCGCCGAGGGTCTCGAGCACTGGCCGCGACACGCTGGCCTGAGTCAGGGGTTGGGCTGCACATCGGTGCCGGCGGCGATGGTGTACCAGTCGTCGGGCACGGTACGTACCTCGGCCGGGCCCCGCAGGTCGGCGACGGCGGTGCGGGTGAGGGGGTGGACGTCTCGCTCCGGTAGGACGAGCACGAGCGGCGTGTCGGCCGTGGCCCGCCCGGTGTGCAGCTCTGCGGCCATCGGGACGAACGCCGGGTCGAACCCCACCGAGGCGGCGACCAGCACGGCGCGGCCGTCGGCGGCGTGGCCGAGGCCGGGTGCGAGCAACGGCACGCGGAGGTCACCGAGGGGTCGAGGCGGCGCGATCGGCGTGAGCGCCGCCAGCCCGATGAGGTCGGGACGCTGGCGTACGTGGTGGCGCAGCCACCGCTCCCGGCCCAGCTGGTTGAGGGGGTGGTTCAGGTCGCCGGAGCGGCGCGCCTCGAGCGCTGGGGCGATCACCCGGACGAGCGCCTCGGCGGGCGGCTGATCACCCCAGGCGAGCTGGTTGGCGCGGCGGTCGTGCTTGCCGATGCCGACCTCGATCCAGCCGCCACCGCCGTTGGTGCAGACCCGGGCGACCTGCAGGCCGAGCACCTCGCCACTGAGGACGCCCCACTCCTCGACCGCCTCGGCCCCGGCCGCGGTGATGATGTCCCGGAACGGCTCGGCGCGCGGGTCGAGCGGCGGCTCGGACGGCAGCGGCGGTGCCTCAGCCGGCGTGGGCGTGGCACCGGTGACCGCCCACACCGCTACTGACGTGCGGAAGCAGGCAGCTTGGCGGGCGACCGCCTCGAGACCGGAGGCGGCGTCGAACAGCACGTGGAGCTCCTCGACGTGGCGGTGGAGGCCCCACAGCAGCGCCCGGGCGAAACCGCGAACGCACTCGCTGTCGTCGGGGAGCACCCACCCTGCCCCACGGATCCGGACAGCCACGCCGCCGGCTGCCGCTGTCGGTTCGGGAACGTCGACGTCGGGCCAGCCCCGCTTGATCAGGGCGCGCAGCTTGGCCGCCAGGAGCCGGCGCCGGCGGTCGGGATCTGCAGGCTGCGCGACGGTCACCATCGCCTGGCGCATCGGGTCAGGGTCGACCACGAGGCCGCCGGAGCCTCGCGTGGGACCGCGCCGCGCAGGTCGTCGGCCGACGGGGCCGAGCGACGGATGACCGGAGCGCTGCCGGTTCGGCTGGGACGGGCGGTGCCGGATCGCATCGGGATGCCTCCGGCGAGTGGTGATTCCCGCCGCCTCCGGCGTTCACACCGCTCACCCGCCCGCGGTTGTGCGGGGGTTGCGGTGCGTTGTCTCGGGTTTGGAAAGCGGCCGGCCCACGGCTTCGCTCCGGCGTTCGAGGAGACCGTGGCGTGGATGGACGCGCACCTGAGGCCCTCGGAGGCCGCTCAGGCGTTGCTCGTCTGGTCCCGGAGCCCGACACCGGCGATGATTGCACGGTGAAGACGACGAGTGGGAGAAGCTGATGGGCGCGGTAGTCGATGCCACCAAGGAGACGTTCAGGGAGCTCGTCTCGTCTGGACTGGTGCTGGTCGACGTATGGGGCCCCGAGTGCCGCCCCTGCTTCGCCCTCATGCCCCACGTCGAGCGCCAGGCGGAGGAACGCCCCGAGCTGACCGTGGTCAAGCTCGAAGCTCCGAAGGCCCGCCGGCTGTGCATGGAGCTGGGGCTGCTCGGACTCCCGGCGTTCCTCTTGTTCCGCGACGGCCAGGAGGTGGGCCGGTTGGGCGGGCAGGACATCACGCCCGAGTCCCTCCAGGACTGGCTCGACGAGGCCACATCGGATACGGGGGAGCAGGCAGGGACACCGACGTCCGGCGACGGCGAGGCGCGGTAGTACATCCATCTCGCGTCCGCCGTGGTCCACCGGCCCCTCGTCGCCCCCTGCGGTGCCTCGCACGCCGAGCGCCCGCTCCGGCCCCACCACGGGAGTGAACAGGCCAACCCTGCGTAGGATCGGGAGGTCCGAGGCCGGTGGAGGAGGCGCCATGGGGGCGAGACGTCTGGGAGAGGCCGGACTGCAGGGATGGCGGGGACGGTTGGCGGACCGGGTGGCGCCGCCGGTCGCCCGGGCCACGCCACTCGAGGTCGACCAAGTGCGCGTGGCCATCGGCGGGCTCTTCCTCGTCCTCGCTGTGCTGTACCTGGTAAAGGCCACCCGGGGACTCGCCCGGCGATGAGATCGGTGCCGCGTTTGCTCTCGCAGCAGCGACGGACCGCCTCGCCTGAGCTCCTGCCCTGAGCCGGTCGCCTTCCGCCGCCCGGAAGCCCGAATCACGCCGCGACTGCCGCCGCGCTGGCCACCAACCTGCCCCTCTCACCCTCACCCCGACACCCCGGCGATCTGCGCCGGCCTGCGACCGGATCACCGCGGCGACCTGCACCGAGTGCCTGCGGGCGCTGCCCGTTTGGACCGGGGCCGGTAGCTGCCGGCGATGGCCAACACCTGGCCAGCCTCGGTTCCGGAGAGGTTGCAGGTGGACAGCGCTTCCCGCCGCGGCGGGTTGGCCAGGACCGGTGGCGCGCAGGTACGTTGGCCGGAGCAACCAAGCACGGCCGGGCATTACCGCCGAACGGCGACACCTTGAACATGTGGCAGGACAGGAAAGCCGTAGCGATCCTGACTGCGCACGTGGAACCCAGCCTCTTCGATCATCTCCATCGTCCTCCTATTGGGGCGATACCCGCAGTTGCACCAGGACCACGGTCGCTCCAGACGGTCCTGCCAGCCCAGCCAACGCCTCGTCGCTCGCTCGTACGTGCTCCATCACGAACAGATCCTGGGGCGCATTCGGACCGCAGCCGACAGGGCCGCGGACGATCTGGTCGCTGTGCTGGTGCGTGGCCGAGGCCGGTCGCGGCCAGGTGCGAGCCCCCCGGGGCTCGGGCAAGGCTCGCCCATCCGACTTCAATGTCGGCAGGGGCGGGGAGGCCGACTCCGAGAGCGAAGAGCCCGTGGTCTAGCGAGGCCGTCCCAACGTTCCCGAACCCGCCCAACCACAATGGGGCGGGGTTCGGCGCGCCGAGCAGGACCGAGTGAGCGTGACATGGAGGAGCTGTGACCAAGCCGGTTGACCCGCCAGTGATCGGGCGGAAGGTGAGGCCGCTGTGGTGGCTGGCGCTGGTGGTCGTGGTCGCCGGGGTTTCCTTTGCCGCCGCCCTCGCCACCTTTCAAGGCGAGCCGGAGCAGGGGTGCGTGGCGGGCGGGTCACCCAACTCGTCCTACCAGGCGCGCTTCGCCCAGCCACTGACCATCGAGTCCAACTCCTACGACCTGGTGATGACCCGGGACGGGCAGCCGGTCACGGGCGCCAGGGTGTGCCTCGAGGCGAGCATGACCGGTATGACGGGGATGGCCACCGGCCAGGTGGCGCGGGAGACCTCGCCCGGCCGCTACGAGGTCATGGTCCGCTTCGCCATGGCCGGCCCGTGGGAGGTGAACGTCCAGGTGACCGAGCTCGGCAAGGAGCCCGTCACCATCCCGTTGTCGGTGACGGTGGGTGGAGAAGCGGGGCCGTAGGTCCGCCCAGCTCCTCCCGCGGCCCCGGGACCTCGGCTACCACCCCCTCACCCTGGCCAGCGCCCCCCGCCGGCACCGCTTGGTTCCCTCACAGCAGCACCCGGCGGCGGAACCGGTTGGTGCCCACCAGGGTCAGGACGACCGCCGACCCGGTGAGGGCGGCGTAGATGGCGGGAAGCGGCATGTGGGGGACACCCGTCACCAGGGCCGCTCTCAGACCTTCGCTCATGTAGACGAGGGGGTTGACGAGCACCACGGCCTTGAGCCAGGGGACCGGGCCGAGCGAGTCCCAGGTGTAGAAGATGCCGCCCAGGAAGGCCAGCGGCAGGGTGATGGCGCTGCTCAGGTACGTGAGCGAACGGGGGCGGAACAGCGTGCCAACGGTGAGGCCGAGGGCACTGGCCGACAAGCAGGCGAGAGGGGCCACGCTCAGCAGCACCGGCCAGTCGACCCGGAGATAGACCGGGGTGGCAGGCACGAAGGCGGCGATCGGGAACACGATCAAGGCGGCCAGCAGGGCCTGGGCGGCGCCGAAGACCACCTTCTCGACGGCGATGAGCGAGACGGGCACAGGTGCCGAGGTCCGGTCCTCCAGCTCGTTGGTCACGTCGAGCTCGCGCACCAACGGGAGGCCCACCCGCCAGATGGCCTGGAAGAAGATGGTCTGGGCCACGACGCCAGCGGACACCAGCGTCGAGAACCTGGCCTCCGCTCCCGGATCGCCTCCGATCCCCTGGCCGATGGTGGGAAACAGCCAGGTCAGGACGAAGATCAGCAGCAGCGGCTGCACGACGGTGCTGATGAGGAACTCCGTGAGGTTCTTGTCGAGGACGTTGAGGTCGCGCCGCAGGAGGGCACTGAAGCCCGTTCGAATGGGGACGAGGCCACGAGCGTCGAGACCGGCGGCGACGACGGCTGAGCCGGCGGTGGTGGTCTGGGTCATTCCCGCAGCTCCCTCCCGGTGAGGTTGATGAAGACGTCCTCGAGGGTGCCCTCCTGCAGCGACAGGTCGGTGATCTTGCACGACGCCTGCTCGGCGGCGGCGATGACCCTTGCCAGGGAGTGCTCGGCCGCGGCGAGGCGGAGACGAACGTGGCCGTCGCCGCGGTGCACGGCACCGGCGCCGCTGATGGTGACCAGTCGCTCGGCCAACCGAGACAGGTCGCCCTCCGCCCTGACGGTGAGGGCAGTTCCTGTCCCGAGCGAGCGCTTCAGGGCGGCGGGGGTGTCGATGGCGAGGATCCTGCCCTTGTCGATGACCGCCACCCGGTCGGACAGCCGGTCGGCCTCCTCCATGTAGTGGGTCGTCATGAAGATCGTCTGTCCCCCCTCCCGCAGCTCCTCGAGCGTCTCCCACAGGGCGAGGCGGGTCTGGGGGTCGAGGCCGGCGGTGGGCTCGTCGAGGAAGAGCACAGCGGGGCGGTGGAGGATGGCACGAGCCAGCATCACCCGCCGGGCAAAGCCGCCCGAGAGAGTGTGCACCTCGGCGCCCTCCCGGCCCACCAGCCGGAACCGCTCCAGCATCTCGTTCGTGGCGGCCCGGGCCGCCTTGTTGCCAATCCCGAAGTAGCGGGCGTGGAAGTAGAGGTTCTCCCACACGTCGAGGCCGCGGTCGAGGGTGTTCGCCTGCTGCACCACGCCGATGAACTGCTTGGCGGCGGCGGGGCGTGCCTTCACGTCGATGCCGTTCACCAGGGCGCTACCGGAGGTGGGGATGACCTTGCCCGTGAGCATCCCTACCGTCGTCGTCTTGCCCGCCCCGTTGGGGCCGAGCACGCCGAGGATCTCGCCCGCTCGTACCGACAGGTCGAGGTGGTCGACGGCGGTGCGGCCTCCGGCGTAGACCTTGGTCAGGCCCTCGGCCCTGATCACCTCGCCACTTCCGGTCGAGCGGGTCGGCGACAGCGCTCGGGCCGCCGGCTCCTTGGCGCCCGGGGGTTCGGTGACGGCGGTCGCCGGAGCGCCGGTCCTGGCCCGCATGCGGCTGGCGGCGAGGTCGGCCGCCAGCGTCTGCAGGATGCGGTTCCTCCTGACCTGCTGGCCGCTGACCGGCATGCCGGCGGCGGCGGCCCTGGCTAGGACGTCGACGAAGGAGAACCTCTGCCAGTAGTTGGTGTCGACCCCGACCTCTTCCACGCCGAGGACCTCGGCCCACAGCGAGGCCAGCAGCAACTCCTCGCCGGTCGAGGCGGGAACGGGGTTCCGGGCGTGCTCGAGGGCATCGGGTGCCGGGAGGGTGGCGGCGTCGAGGCGACCGTCGCTCGACCGGCGCAGGGCGGGCATGACCACCATGGCTGCCGGCCAGGCATAGCCGGGGAGCTCGGTCCACAGGAACGAGCGCAGCCCGGCCAAGGTGGGTGCTCCGCCGGCGCCGTCTCCGGGAACGACGTAGGCGACCAGCCGGGTCTCGCCCGAGTCCTCCCCGACCACCACTGCCGCCTCCCGGACTCCTGGGCACCGGACGAGGGTGGTGCCGACCCGGCTGGGGTCCACCCGGAACCCGCGTAGCTCGACGTGGGCGCCCCGCGATGGCGTGCCCCCGTCCGGGGCTTCGCCCCTCCTCCGACCGGCGCCGGACCCGCTCGCGCCGCCGTGCCCGAGCCCGGACAGCCGGCGGTCAGGGCGGGCGACCACCTCGGCCAGGAGCTCGCCGAAGCGGGCGAGCAGCTGCTCGACCGCCGGCGGGTGGAAGACGCCGCGCGCCACCAGGGAGACGTCGTCGGGGGTCTCGAGGACCGACAGGATCAGGAAGGTCCCCCGGTAGAGGCCCGCCCCCCAGACGGGGACGTCGCCGTCGGCCTCGGCCTCGCCGGCGGCGAAATGAGGCTGGGTGGTGCTCGTGCCGCTGTCGAAGAGCCCCACAGTGAGCCCGGGCAGGTGGAGCGTCTCCTTCTGCGGGGCCTCGGCCTGGAACATGACCGACACGTCGGGCACGAGCCCGTGGGCGGCAGCTGCGCCTCCCAGGACCTCCTGCAAGACGGTCTCGTACGGCAGGTCCTGGTGGGCCAGCGCTCCGAGCACCGCCTCACGGGCCCGGCGCATGACCTCGCAGAAGGTGGGGTCCCCCGAGAGGTCCATCCGCAGGAGGATCTTCTTCGTGAAGCAGGCGATGAGTGGTTCCAGCTCTCGGGCGTTGCGGTTGGCCACCACCGACGCCAGCAGGAGGTCGTCCTGGGCGGTGCTGCGGTGGACGAGCACGGAGAACACCGCCAGCAGGGCCATGAACAGGGTGGTGCGCTCGCTGGCCGCCAGGGCCCGCAGCTGCTGGGTCAGCGCCGGCGAGAGGGCCACGCGGAGCGGCTGGACGGCATCGTGCGGGCTCCCCTCGGGCCGCTCCGGGTCGCCGATCGGCAGCGGGACGGTGAAGGGCGCCCCTTCCAGCTGGTGCCTCCACCACGAGAGCTCGAGGGCGGCCGCCGGACCCGACCGGGCCCGGTGCTGGCGACGGCAGAACTCGGCGAACTCGACCCGGAGCTCGGGCAGCTCCGGTGGCTTGCCGGCCAGGTGGGCGGCGTAGAGGGCCGAGAGCTCGCGGCGGAACACGTTGACCGACCAGTCGTCGAAGACCAGGTGGTGCAGCCGGATCAGCAGCACATGGTCGTCGTCGCCCAGCCGTAGCAGCCGGGGCTCGAACAGGGGGCCCCGGGCCAGGTCGAAGGGCCGGCGGGCGGCATCCTCGACCAGCCGCCTCACCTCCGCCTGCTGGGCGGAGGGGTCGAGCCCCGTGAACTCGCCGACGGGCAGGGGCAACGGCTCGAGCGAACCAACGCGCTGGATTGGCTGGCCGTCGACCACCTCGAACGTCGTGCGCAGCGGTGGGTGCCGGCGGACGATGTCGGACAGCGAACGGCGGAGGGCTTTGACGTCGAGGTGCCCCTGGTAACGGCGGACGAGGGGCGGAAGGTTGAAGCTTCCAGGCGCGAACTGCTCGTGCCAGAGCATCCCCTCCTGGGAGGAGGCGACGGGCGCAGCGCGTGATTCCCGGGGGTGGTCGACGTGCTCTCCTGTGGGCTGGCTCATCGCGTGGCGCTCTCGTGCCCGGGGGGCGTGACGACGTCGCAGGCCGTCGTCGTGGCGCTCGCCGGCGCTCCTGGCACCGGCACACCGAGCGGCATGTGCGTACTACTACCGCTCACCTTCACGTATTGCAAGGCTGCGGTCGCTCGAAAGCGGACCATAGGTCTGCGCTTCGAAGAGCGAGCTACGCTCCCAGGTCACCAGAAGGGGGGGCAGTCCGGATGTCACCATCGTGCGGTTCGCATCTGTGCCCAGCGTCGTCGTCCCCCCCGGCCGCTGACCTCGACATGGTCGTGACGGGAGGTCGGCCCCGCCCTGTCCCTGCCCTATGAGACTGCTCCCGAGGAGACGGGCCGGGCGTTGCTCGAGCTGACGACGACCGACACAGCCATGGGCGAGCTGACGATGGCCGGGCTGTTCGAGGTCCACGCGAGGCGGGCGCCTCGTGCGGTGGCGGTGGAGTGGGGCAACCTAGCCCTCAGCTACGGCGACCTCGACGTGCGGGCCAACCGGCTGGCTCACCGCCTCCGACGCAGTGGCGTCGGCCCCGAGGTGCCCGTCGGTCTCCTGGTGCAGCGCTCGCTCGACCTGGTCGTGGGCGCCGTGGGCATCCTCAAGGCCGGGGGAGCCTGCGTCCCCCTCGATCCCTCCTACCCCGCCGAGCGCCTGGCCTTCATGGTCGCCGACACCGCTGCCCCCGTCATCGTCACCCAACAGGCGCTGGTGGGACGGATCCCCCCGGGACCACATCTCGTGCACCTGGACGCCGACGGGGCTGACCTCGCCCGCCAGCCCTCCGGGCCTCTGGCGGCCACGGCTTCACCCGACAACCTCGCCTACCTGTTCTACACCTCCGGCTCGACGGGCCGGCCCAAGGGGGTGATGCTGGCCCACCGAGGTGTCGTGCACAACACCCTCGTCGCTGCCCAGCGCTACGGACTCGGACCGCAGGACCGGGTGCTGCAGTTCTGCTCGATCAGCTTCGGCGTCAGCGTGGAGGAGCTGTTCGCCACCTGGGCGGCCGGGGGGACGGTCGTGCTGCGCCCCGAGGACATCCCGCTCCTGGGCCCGGCCTGGACGGAGTGGCTCTGCGCGAGGCAGGTGTCAGTCCTGAACCTACCCACCGGCTACTGGCAGGAGTGGGCCCACGACCTGGAGAACACGGGGCTGACGGTGCCTGGGAGCGTGCGCCTGGTCGTCGTCGGCGGCGACCGCGCTCTGGCCTCGGCCCTGCGCCAATGGGCGCGGGTGGGAGGGGTGGGCGCCCGCTGGATGAACGTCTTCGGCTCGGCCGAGGTGAGTCACCTGGCGACGGTCTACGAGCGGGCCGACCCGCCGACCCTCGGCGACGCCGAGTGCGACCCACCCATCGGGCGGCCGATCGCCGACGCCACCGCTCACATCCTCGACGCCGCTGGTGACCCTGTGGCTGCCGGCGAGGTGGGCGAGCTCCACGTGGGCGGTCCGGGACTCGCCCGGGGCTACCTCGACCGCCCGGCCCTGACCGCGCAGCGCTTCGTCCCCGATCCGTTCTCCACCGTCCCCGGGGCCCGCCTGTACCGCACGGGCGACCTCGTTCGGTGCCTACCCGACGGCAACATCTCCTTCGTCGGGCGCCAGGACCGTCAGGTCAAGATCAGAGGCTTCCGGATCGAGCGCGACGAGGTCGAGAGCGCGCTTCGGGCCCACCCCCAGGTGGCCCAGGCCCTGGTCGTGGTGCGCGAGGACCGGCCCGGCGACCGCCGTCTGGTCGCCTATCTGACGGCAGCGGGAGCGGTGACGGCGACGACAGGCGAGCTACGGCGCTTCCTCTCCGCCCGCCTTCCCGACTACATGGTGCCGGTCGCCTTCGTGACCCTCGAGGCCTTCCCACTCACCGCCAACGGCAAGGTCGACGTCGAGGCCCTCCCTGCCCCGGAGGCCACGGCGCCGGCCTCGGCTCCATCGCCGTCGCGCCTGCGAACGGCGACCGAGCGCACCGTCGCCGGCGTGTGGGCCCAGGTCCTCGGTGTGGACGACGTGGGGGTCGACGACAACTTCTTAGACCTCGGCGGGCATTCCCTGCTGGCCACCCAGGTGATCGCCCGCCTGCGCGGCGCCCTCGGTTGGGCCATTCCCGTGCCCCTCATCTTCGAGGCACCCACCGTGGCCGCCCTGGCCGCCCGCCTGGACGCCTGGGACGGCGCCCGCGCTGCGGTCCCGCCGCTGAGCCGCCAGGACCGCCGGCCGGGAGCCCCTGTTCCTGTCTCGCTGGCCCAGGAGCAGATGCTGGCCCTCGAGGCCAGGGCGTCGGTGCGAGGCCTCTACAACCTCACCGTCCACCGCCGCCTCACCGCTCCCGTCGAGGTGAAGGTGTTGGAGGCCGCCCTCGCTCACCTGGTCGACCGCCACGAGAGCCTGCGCACCTGGTTCTCCACCGGTTCGGGGGAGGTGTTCCAGTCGGTCGCCGCCTCGGTCCCCCTGGGGATGTCGGTGTCCGACCTCACCGCGGTGCCGCAGCAGGACCGTGAAACCGAGCTCCACCGCCGGATCGCCGAGCAGGACGCCCGACCCTTCGACCTGGCCACGGCCCCGCTGTTCCGCGCCTGCCTGTACCACCTCGGAGACGACGTCAGCGAGCTGGTGGTCACCTTTGACCACCTCGTCTGCGACCTGACGTCGGCGTACATCTTCTTGGAGGAGCTCGGCGTCGTGTATCAGGCGCTCGTCCGGGGCGACACGCCCCGGCTGGCTCCCCTGCCGGTCCAGTACGCCGACGTCGCCCTGTGGCAGCGGCGGTGGATGACCGAGGACAGGCTGGCGGCACAGCTCGACTACTGGCGCCGTGCGCTCCAGGACATGCCTCTGGGCCCCTGCGTACCGTTCGACCGGCTCCCGGCCTGCCTGGGGCGGCGGGTCGAGCGCCGGCCGTTCAGCCTTTCCTCCCCGACCACCGAAGCCGTGCGCCGGCTGGCCCGGAGGGCCAGCGCCAGCAGCTTCGTGATCTGCACGGCAGCGGCCCAGGCGCTGTTCAGCCGGGCCGGCGGCCTGACCGACGTGGTCCTCAGCACCACCACCAGTGGGCGCCACCACCAGGAGGTCGACCGGGTCATCGGCATGTTCGCCGGCGTGGGACGGATCCGCACGTCGGTCGCCGGCGACCCGACGTTCGAGATGATCGTCCGGCGGGCCCGAGATGCGATCCTCGGCCTCTTCGAGCACCAGGACGTCCCCTTCCTGAGGATCCGCGATGCCCTGTTCCCCGACTTCCCCGGGCCCGCCGACCCCGTCCGGCTGGCGTCAGCGCTGCCCGTCGAGCTGTTGTACTTCCACGTGTCGGCCGGTGAGACCGCGCCCGGGTCGGCGGTGGTGCGGCGAGCAGGCGGAGGCGGGCTGGACGAGGTGTTCTTCCGGGGGCAGCTCCACCCGCTCAGCCTCACCTTCCTCGACGAGGGCCGCCGCCTCTCGGGATGGTTCAGCTACAAGCAGGACTTCTACGACGACACGACGGTGGCCCGACTCTGCGACGGTCTGGGCGCGGTCTTCTCGGCCATCGCCGTGGACCCCCGGCTCAGGCTGTCGGAGCTGCCGGTCGGCACCGGGGCGTAGCCAGTGGGGCACCCGAGCAGACCGGTGGCGTCAACGCTCACCGGCCACGGCCTTGCCATCGCCCGTAGCGCCGAGATCGATCTCGGGCTGGGCTATCCCCAGGTCGCCCTCCCGGCGTGGCTGCGCGAGGTCCTCGCCACCGGAGTCGACCCCGACCTTGCCTATTCGGTTCCGTCGAAGCTCTCGCAGGCGGCGTGCGACGGCGAACTGCTCGAAGCGGCGTGCCGCTGCCTGCGGATCGATCAACGACACGCCGCCAACGGGTTCGTCACCTTCTCCGGCAGCGTCGCCCTCGACCGGGTGCTCGTCAGCCAGCTCGGAGGAGGAGGCTCCGTCGTCACCACCACCCCTGGGGTCGACATGGTGACGGCCATGCTCAGCGAGCACTCCGGGGTGGAGCCGGTGTACGTGCCGGCGAAAGCGCCGGGCTTCGACCTCGACGTCGACGCGCTGGCGGCGTCGCTCCGCGCCGACACCCGCTGCATCGTGCTCTCCAGCCCTGACAACCCGAGCGGCAACGTCGTCGCTGCCCCCCAGCTGGAAGCCCTGGTGGCGCTGGCCTTGGAGCACGGCGTCACCCTCGTGCTCGACCAGTGCTTTGCCCTGGTCGATCCCGCCGGCATCGACGTCCCGGTCCTGGCCGACGCCGCGCCCCCCGGGCTCAGGTGGGTCATGCTCTGGGACACCGGCAAGACCTTCGGGCTCAACCACGAGAAGCTCGGGTTCGCGTTCTGCAGCCCGGAGGTGCGGTCCTCGGTCGGCGAGCGAGTCAACGTCCTCCAGTCCGACGTCTCCAGGCGCCAGAAGCTTTTGTTCCGGGCCATCCTCGACGCCGCCGAAGCCAACCGTTGGTTCGACCACCTTTCCGAGCTCGTCGCCACCAACCTCGAGGTGGTGAGGCAGGCCTGCGTCGACCTTCCCCTCGAGGCCTCCTCTCCCGACGCCGGCAGCCTGGTGCTCCTCGACGTCACCCCCGCCGGCCTGACGGCGCCGGTCTTCGCCGACATGCTCCTGGCCGACAAGGAGGTCGGGGTGATCGACGGCTCCGACTTCTTCCACCCGCTGGCGCCCTCGGGTGCACTCCAGCCCGGCCACGATCACTTCGTGCGTGTCGCCCTGGCCCGCGACCCCGAGCTGGTCCGCCGCGCCATGGACAAGATGGTGGAGCTCTGCGACGAGCTCGGCGACCGCCCGGTGGTCCCGGCCCTGAGTTGAGCCGCGGCCGTCGCCCCAACGCCGCCGGTCGGCGATCTCAGTTGAGCCGGCCGGACGGTTCGAGCCCACCCTCGTCGGAGGCGGCCATCCGCCGCAGCCCGGCCATGGTGACCGGGTCCACCTCGACCACTCCCGCAGCCAGGGCGGCCTCCCGCCGGGTGGCTGTCCGATCACCGGGGACGAGGACGGCGTCGTGGCCCGGTGCCGGCCGGCTGGACCTGACCGAGTCGACCAGCCGCTCCGCCGCCGCCCCCGGGTCGCCTCCCGGCACGAGGGCGCCAGGGTCGACGGCGAGGAACACCGCCCCGAGGTCGTACTCGCCGGTCACCTCGAGGCCCATCTTGGCGCCGGTCAGCGTCCCCGCCAGCAGTTCCAGCGCCAGGCACAGGGCCGAGCCCTTGTGGCCGCCGAAGGCCAGCACCGACGCCACCGAGTGGGCATCGCGAGTCGGGCGCCCGTCCCCGTCGAGGAACGCCCCCGGCGGCAGGGGGCGGCCCTCGAGCACCGCCCCCCGGACCTCGCCCCAGACCCGCTCGGCGGTGCTGAGGTCGACCACCACGCTGGCCCGGCGCCCGGGGAAGGCGAAGCAGACGGGGTTGGTGCCAAGGACGGGATCGTTCGATCCGAACGGCACCACCACCGGCGGGCCGGCGTTGTTGGTGACAAAGGCGACCAGGCCGTGGTCGGCGATCAGGCGGCCGTAGGGCGCGAGGCGACCGAAGCGTGCGGCGTTGGTGAGCGCCACCAGGCCCGTCCCCGCCTCGGTGGCCAGCTCGATCGCCAGGCGCGCGCAGAACCGTCCCGCCAGCTGCCCGATCTGGCGGCGCCCGTCGACCGACGCCATCCCGCCACGACGC
The DNA here is from genome assembly GCA_016781135.1 of Actinomycetota bacterium. Taxonomy (GTDB): domain Bacteria; phylum Actinomycetota; class Acidimicrobiia; order Acidimicrobiales; family CADCSY01; genus JADDRA01. The sequence continues at coordinate 39,371 of JADDQY010000126.1, read as the reverse complement.
TGTCGGACGACCGGTTCGCCCTGGCGCTCCCGGAGGGCCGAGTCGATGAGGAGGATCTTGGCGACGCCGTGGGTCGCCTTGCCCTCGAGCTGGGCGGAGACGAGGTCGGCCACCACGAAGTCGGCGTCGGCCCCGTGGACCCCTCGTCGGGCCAGCGCCTCGCCCAGCAGGCGCTCGACCTCGACGATCCGCTCAGCAGCCACGCCCCCGTCGGTCCGTCACAATCCCACGTCTGGGGTGCCGGCCTCCATCCGCCGACAAAGGCTGAGCGGGCGCATGTCGGTCCAGGTTCGCTCGATGTGGGCCAGGCACTCCTCCGGGTCGCCGCGGGCGTCGGTCTCGGTCCAGCCCGCCGGGAGCGGGCGCCGCGACGGCCAGATCGAGTGCTGCCCCTCGTGGTTCACCACCACCAGGAACACCTCCTCCCGCCCCCGGTCGGGCGGCACGGCGATCTCACCGTCATGGTTCAGGCCCACTGAGCACCCCCGGCACATCCTCGCCGCCCACATGCCCCCACCGTGCAGCGGCGCGTGATTGTACGCGGCCACGACGGGGGCGACCATGGTCGGTGCAGTGGAACGGGCGGGCGGGGGCGCAGCTGGGGCGGACGTGGCGGTCCGGGGGGGGCGGGGATGGCGAGCGCTTAGGTTGCACCCCGTGCGGTTCCTGTTCACCTGCGTTCCCGGCCACGGGCACCTCCACCCGATGGTGCCGCTCGCTCGGGCGCTGGAGGCGGCCGGACACGACGTGGCCTTCGCCACCGCCAACCGCTTCTGCCAGCGGGTGGCCAGGGTCGGCTTCACCGCCTTTCCGGCGGGGCTCGGACGGGGCGAGGTCATGGCGGCCGCCCTGCGGGCGCCTGGAGCGGCCCCCCTCGAGCCGGACGACGGCTGGAGGTTCGGCGCCCACATGTTCGCCGCCGTCGCCGCCCCGGCCAAGGTCCCCGACCTGGTCGCGCTGATCCGGCGGTGGCGTCCGGATCTCGTCGTTCACGACGTCACCGACTTTGCCGGGCCCGTCGCCGCAGCCTCCACCCACACGCCGTGGGCGGCGCACAGCCTCGGCCCCATCTTTCCCCTCGAGCTGTCCCGCTCGGCCGGGCGTCTCGTCGCCCCCCTGTGGGCGGAGTGGAACGTGGAGCCCGGGCCTCTCGGCGGCATGTTCCGGCACCTCTACCTCGACATCTGCCCGCCGAGCCTCCAGCACGCCGACATCGACCAGATCGGGGAGGTGGGCCGCCCGCTGCGCCCCGTCCCCTTCGACGCCGGCGCCGGCGAGGCCCTGCCGACGTGGGTCGACGGGCTGCCGCCGCGACCGACCATCTACGTCACCCTGGGCACCGTCGACAACCACGCCCCCGGCGTCATCGAGGCGGTGGTCGAGGGCTTGCGCGACGACGACCTCAACCTCGTGGTGACCGTGGGCCCGGATCGACATCCAGCCGAGCTGGGGTGTCAGCCGGCCAACGTGCACGTCGAGCGCTACATCCCCCAGTCGCTGCTCCTTCCCCGCTGCGACGCGGTCGTGACCCACGGGGGATCGGGCACCGTGCTGGCCGCTCTGGCCCACGGCCTGCCCCTGCTCGTCCTGCCCCAGGGGGCGAACCAGTACCGCAACGCCGACCGCTGCGTGGCCGTCGGCGCCGCGATCCGCCTGCTGCCCGCTGAGGTGGCCCCGGAGTCGGTGCGGCGCGAGGTGGCCGCCCTGCTCGACGGGCCGGCCTGGCGGGACGCGGCCCGGCGGCTGGCTCGGGAGATCGCGCTGATGCCCGGCCCCGAGCAGGGTGTCGTGCTGGTGGAAGACCTGGCCCGGAGGGGGGCGGCGTGATGGCAACGAACGGCAGCCGGCTCGGCTCGGCGACGTGTGCCGCCGTGCTGGCACCAGCAGCGGAGCCGAGACCGAACCGGAGCCACAACGGACCAGGTGCGCTTCATCGCACCCGTCGAGGGGATTCGAGGAGAGGTCGCACCGGTGCGTGAGGCTCGAGCTCAACGACGCTTCCGGCGACCGTTGGCTCCATGACGCCGGGAGACACCTTCCGCAATCCGTTGCATCCGCAGGTGCTGGCCGATCCCTTCGTATTGAAGTTCAACGGCTCGTACTACGCCTATGGCACCCCGGCGACGGGAGCGATCCCGGTGCTGCGGTCCCGGGACCTCGTCAACTGGGAGCAGGCCGGTGTGGCCGTGGGCGCCCCGCCTTCGAGCAGGTGCCACTGGGCTCCGGAAGTGGCCTACGACAACGGTCGCTTCTTCCTCTACTACTCGACGGGAGGTTCCGAGGGAGAGGGCCACCAACTGCGGGTCGCTTCGGCGACCTCTCCCACCGGCCCCTTCGCCGAGCCTCCTGACGTCCTCGACCCCGACGACCCCTTCACCATCGACGCCCACCCGTTCCGGGACGACGACGGGGAGTGGTACCTGTTCTACAGCCGCGACTTCCTGGAGGGTGAGCCGATCGGCACCGGCATCGTCGTCGACCGGCTACTCGGCATGTCCCGTCTCGCCGGCGATCGATCAACCGTGGTGCGACCACATGCGGAATGGCACATCTTCGAGCGCGACCGGCACTGGTACGACCGGGTGGGGGACTGGTTCACCGTCGAGGGGCCCTTCGTCCGCAAGCACGAGGGAAGGTACTGGTGCTTCTACAGCGGCGGCGCGTGGCGGGCCGACAACTACGGGGTCACCTGCGCGGTGGCCGACCACCCGCTCGGGCCGTACGAGCCCGTCGCCGCTCCCCACGGCGCCGAGCTTCTGAGGACGACGCCCGGCAGCGTCATCGGCCCCGGTCACGCTTGCATCGTGGTCGCCCCCGACAACGTGACCGAGTACCTCGTGTACCACGCCTGGGATCCCTCCCTCAGCGGGCGCTACATGTTCGCCGACCGGCTGTTGTGGGTGGACGGAAAGCCGGCGTCGCCCGGACCTCGGGTCGACCCCCAGCCCCATCCCCCGGTCCCTGCGTTCCGTGACCTCTTCGACGGCGAGCGCCGGACCGGCCTCGACCCGGCCCGGTGGCGGACGCGAGGGCGCTGGGAGGTGACCGGAGGCGAGGCGGTTCACACCGGAGACGGGACGGCGGGCACGGCCCTCGTCACCCTCCGCTCGCCGTCCTCGTACCTCCTCGAGGTCAACCTCGCCGTGCGCCAGCCCGCTCCGAGCGGCGCCGTCTACGGCGCCCTCAGCTCGTACCTGGACGACGGCACCTACAGTGCGGTGCTGGTCGACCCGCCAGGGCGACGGGTGCTCTGGCGCTGCCGGCAGCAAGGGGCTGCCCACGAGAAAGTGCTGGGTCAGCTGACGAAGGACTTCGACGCCGGCGTGTACCACCAGCTGCTGGTGCGGCGCACACCGGGAGCCCTCGACGTGAAGCTCGACGGCGTGGCCCTTCAGCCCGCGCCCGACCTGGTTCCCCCCGCAGAGGTGGGCCTGTGGACCAACGTCTCGAGCGCTTTCGCCGGGGTAGCCCTGACCAAGCTCCACGAGGGCGGCTGACTCCACCCGCCGGAGCTCCTCGACGCGCCCTCGATCGGGCTCATCCCTCTTCCAACAGGAAGTCCAAGACGTAATCCTGTTCGATCGGCTCCAACTCGTCGGCAAGCTCGCAGCGGCGAAGATGTTGCTTCACCTCGGCCGGAAGGCTCTCGTAGTAGTCGCGAGTCATCGTGAAGTCGTGGTCGGCGAACGTCTCGTACTGAGCGGCCATCACGCCCAGGATCATCACTGGCCTGGGAAGGGAGGAGATGTTGTCGGTGCCACGGTGCACCGTCAGTCCGGTGCGGATGGAAACGTCACCCCGCTTCGGCATGCGGCTCTCGAGCCGGTCGACGTAGCGGCCGTAGATCGTCGAGGGCACTCGCATGCCCTGCTCGAAGTCGGCGCTGTCATCGAGGTGGGTGCCCGGCGCGATCTCCAGTGGGCCCATCTCGCGAGTCACGTCGACACAGGTGGCATTGATGGCCAGCGAGCTCAGGCGGCCGGTGGCCTTGGTCTCCTCCGGCGTCGGGAAGTCACGGTGCAAGGGCTGTTTGACCGCACCCGGGAGGGCGACGTCGAACCCGATCTCGACATACTGGTAGTCGTCCCCGAGGACGCTGCGACACACCGCATCGACAAGAGGGTGGGTGACCAGTTCTCGGAAGCGGCGCAGACGCTGCGGGTGAACCGCGAGGTAGTAGCGCTTTGCATCGTCACCCGGGCCTCGCGGCACACGGCCTCTTCCTCGTCCGTCGCTGGACTCGAGGTCGCGGCGCTCAGCTTCTTCATAGAGGACCTCGAAGTCCTCCCGCATCTCATCGGCCCACTGCGCCGAGAAGGCCCCTTTGAGGGAGATGATGCCGTCGCGGTAGATCGCGTCTTCCCAGGACACCGCATCTGCCGTCGACGTCATCTCGACTCCTCGTTCGGGCGCTCGGCGGTCGGCTGGCAGCGTACCCCCCCACCACCGCCCAGGGCCGGCGCCGGCGACACGGTGACCTCGCCGCCCGGCTGTCCCGACGTCCGGGGGCGAGGGGGAGGCCCTTGCTCGCCCGTCCTAGCCGGTGACCAGGCCCTCCGAGCCGCCGGCACCAGGTGCCTCGGTGGCGGCCACGCCAGCGTCCAGCGCAGGTGGGAGGACATGACGAGATGGCGGTGGATCGACGATCTTCAACTCGATGCAGGCATCAGGCGGGGTGGTGTTCGAGCAGATCTCGCTGGTCGGAGGCGGTTCCCAGGTCCAGTGCTGCATGTGGGGCAGGTAGCCGCGTAGCCAGGTGGCCACCGGCTGGCGCAGCCGGTACGCGGGCAGCTCTGCCGCCGGCACCCCGGCAGCGGCCAGGGCGTAGGAACGCGACATCGACGATGGGCGGCGGTCCAGCTTCTCGTCGAGCCAGTGGACGCCGACGGGATCGATGTTGCCCTCACAGCGGAAGAGCAACGAGTCCCAGTCGGCCGAGTCGATGAACGGGAACCAGCAGTGCCCGCTGAGTGGCACGCCGGCGGCGGCGGCCAGCTCGCACTGCTCGAGGGTGTACTTGAGCCAGCTGGCCCGATCGGAGGAGAAGCCACGGATGTTGGTCTCGGAGAGCATGCACGGGAGCCGGTAGCGCTCCCAGTACTCCAGGATCTGGGCGGAGAGCGGGATCGGGTCCCAAGCGGGGACGACGTTTCCCTCCTGGCTGAACCGCCACTGGCAGTGCGGGTAGTAGTCGAGCCCGAGGACGTCGATAACTCCCGGCTCGATGTCGAGCAGTCGCTCCCCGCCTGCCTGGAGCACGAGCGGCAGGAACAAGCTGTCGAGGTCGAGCGAGCCCAGGAACGTGTCGAGCACGAAGAAGCGACGGTCGTTGGCCATGGCCGTGTACGGGCCGGACGCCTCGTCGCCCGCGTAGTGGTGCTCGCAGGTGTCGACGTAGACGTGATGTGCCTCGGGCAGCAGCGAGCGGTACATCCGGCTGGCTTCGGTGACGGCCGGCAGGACGTTGGCGATCAGCTGCACGAACCCCTCGATCCCCGAGAGATAGGGCGGCCAGATGGCCTCGTGCCCGGCAAGGAACAGCGTCGAGAACGGTTCGTTGAACAGGGTGTACTCGGGGATCCAGGGGTAACGACGGGCGACGGCCTCGGCGAAGCGCAGATAGGCACCGCCGAAGCGTGGGTCAGCGAAGCCGCCCTCGAGCCAGCGTGGGTAGCTCGTGTGGTGGACCAGGTCGAGGATGGGCCGCAAGCCGCGGTCGTGGAGGTGGCCGAGCACCTGGTCGGTGCCCCGCCAGTCGTATTCGCCCTCGTCGGCCTCGATCCGGTGCCACCGCACCGGGTAGCGCAGCCGGGTCACCCCGAAGCTGTGGAGCAACTCGAGGTCGTCGCGCCACCGGATGTCGTGTTCGGTCGTCTCGGCGACGTCGCGGTCGTGGCCGGGAAGGTATGTCGTCTCGAAGCCGCCGACGAGCTCGATGGGACCGGCCGTGGTCACGCCGCCATCCCCAGCAGCGTGAGGTCGTCGTCATCCAGCGCCAGCTCGGCCGCCCTGGCGCTGTCGACGATCGTCGACGGGCGGCTGGCGCCCGGAATGGGGATGACGACCTCGGCGTGGGCGAGCGCCCACGCCAACGCCACCTGCTGGGGCGAGACGGCGTGACGGCGGGCGACCTCGGCGAACGCCTGGTGGCTCGAGCCGAGGTTGGCGGCGGCGCCCATGCCGCCGAGGGGCCCCCAGGCCAGGAAGGCGATCCCGTGGTCACGGCAGTGAGCGAGCTCGGGACCCGACGACCGGAACGCCGGCGAGAACTGGTTCTGCACGCTGGCGACGGCAACGATGCGGTTGGCCTCGTCGATCTGCTCGACGCTCACGTTCGACAGCCCGACGAGGCGGACCTTGCCCTCGTCGCGGAGCTCGGCGAGTGCCCCCACGGACTCGGCAAAGGGCACGGCGGGATCAGGGCGGTGCAGTTGGTAGAGGTCGATCGCCTCGACGCCGAGGGCCACGAGCGACGCCTCACACGCCGCTTTGAGGTGCTCGGGGCGACCGTCGACCAGCCAGGAGCCGTCACCCGGGCGAACATGGCCTCCCTTAGTCGCCACCAGCACGTCTTCGCGGCCCGAGCCCCACGACCGCAGGGCCTCGGCGACCAGTCGTTCGTTGTGGCCGGTGTCGGCTCCGCCGGTCGAGTAGGCGTCGGCAGTATCGATCAGGGTGATACCCGCGTCGAGGGCGGCATGGACGGTGGCGATCGCCTGCGACCGGTCGGGCCTGCCCTCGAGCGACATGGGCATGGCCCCGAGGCCCACCGGGCCCACCGTCCGCTCGGCGATGGCTCGTCCCTTCGCTGGTCCCAGCCGTCGCTGGCTGGGCATCCCCCGCATCTCGATCACCGACCCTCCTGATCCGAACGGACAATCGCCTCAGCTGGGACATGGAGGCTCCTCGGTACCCCGTTGACCGAGTCGTGAAACAGCTCAACGCTCCGAGTTCGTGAGCCTGTTCTCGGCGGACTCGTTGCAAGCCCTCGTGGTCCCGCCCCGTCCCAGCCGTGCGTTGGAGCGCTGGGGTCCTACGCTGAGCCGGACATGGACATGTCCGTCTACTTCAACCCGAGCTGCTCCAAGTGTCGAACGGCGCAGGCCATCCTTTCGGAGCGGGGTGTCGACGCTCGCTACGTCGAGTACCTCGAGCGAGCGCCGAGTCGCCACGAGCTCGAGCGGGTCATGGCGCTCCTCGGCTTCGACGATCCCCGTCGGATGATGCGCACCGGCGAACCGGTGTACAGCGAGCTCGGGCTCCAGCGAGCGAGCCGCGACGAGCTCCTCGACGCGATGACCCGTCACCCGATCTTGATCGAGCGCCCCATCGTGATCCTCGACGACCGTGCCATCATCGCTCGACCGCCGGAACGGGTGCTCGAGTTGCTCGAGGGGGAGTAGGGCTCGCCGTCGCGAGCGCAAAGGGACTGCGCACATGGCCGCTGACGACCCCAACTCCGCCTTCCAAGCCCTGGTCGCGAGCATCGACTACCCGATGTTCGTCGTGACCGCGGCAGGGGCCGACGGGGAGCGCGCCGGCTGCCTGGTGGGGTTCGCGACCCAGTGCAGCATCGAACCATCCCGGTTGCTCGTGTGCATCTCCAAGCGCAACCACACCTTTCGGGTGGTGCGAGGCGCCGAGGTCGTGGTCGTCCACTTCCTCTCTCGCAGCGACCTCGACGTTGCCAAGCTCTTCGGAGAGCACACCGGTGACGAGATCGACAAGTTCGCCCGCTGCGAGTGGGAGCCGGGACCGGGCGGTGCTCCGGTCCTCCCTGGCTGTCGGGGATGGGTCGCCGGCCGGGTCCTCGATCGCTTCGACTGCGGCGACCACGTCGCCTTCCTGCTCGAACCCGTCGCCGGCGACGCCGAGCGAGCGGAGGGCACCCAACTCGGGTTCCAAGACGTGCAAGACCTCGACTCCGGCCACGACGCGTAGGCGGCGCGGGACGCCGCCAACGGCTCCAGCCATCGGAGCGCCAACGCAGCGCCGGCGATGGACGCCGGGGATTGGACGGGGCGAGGCAGACAGCCCACCGCCGGGTCAGCCCTCCAGGCCCCCTCCGGGCCCCAGGGGGATTCCCGCCCCACCCTCCGACGAGGCCGCTATGGTCCCCCGGGGAGCTCGGGCGGCAGGGGCAGGGAGATCCTCTCCACCACGCGCTGTACCTCTTCGGGTAGGCCCTCCAACGGCAACTCCCGCCCGCCGGACTCGGTGGTCATCGGAGCTCCCAACTGCTCCTCGTCCACCACCAGGCGGGTGTCGAAGAAACTCTCGAAGCGCGACTGGGCCGCTCCGATCGAAAGCGTCGTGCCGAAGGGAGCGTGAACCTCGAAGCCGGCACTGGTGAAGTAGCCCCTCAGCCGGGCGGCGGCGCTGGGCGAGCTGGGAACCGGTATCTCTCGAGGGCTGGCCTCAGCCTGGCGGGAGACGGGAGCGGTTGGACCACCGGCGAGCACCGCCGCTCCCTGGGCGGCAACCCCTTCGGGGTCGTCCACCGGTGGTTGGTCGCCTTTGTCCGCCAGGCCGGCGAGGTGGACCACCGCGGAGACGTACGGATCTCGGAACACGTGCCGAGGGTAGTGGCCGCTCGGAGGGCGAAGCAGAGGAGCGAGGTTCTGCGCCCCCGAGGTCAGAGCCGGAGCGTCACCGGACCTCGGCACTGCTCCCCGATCTCGGCGAGGGAGGTCCCTCACCTACCTTGGCCCGGTGCTGCTCGCCGAGTTGGTGCAGACGTCCGAGGACGTCGCCTCGACCCGGTCGCGCTCGGCCAAGGTCGAGGCGTTGGCCGCACTGCTACGCCGGCTCGCCCCGGCGGAGGTGGAGCCGGCCGTCGCCCTGCTCGCCGGGCAGCCTCGACAAGGCAAGATCGGCGTCGGGTGGGCGATGCTTCGGGCCATCGACACGCCGGCGGCGGAGCGGCCGTCCATCGAGCTGGTCGAGCTCGACGCGGTGATCACTCGGCTGCAGTCGCTCGCCGGCGCTGGGACGAGGACCGCTCGCCTCGAGCTCCTGGAGGACCTGCTCGGCCGGGCGACGCTGCTCGAAGCGGACTTCATCCGCCGGCTTCTCGTCGCCGACCTGCGCCAGGGGGCGCAGGAAGGGGTCATGGCCGACGCCGTGGCCCGAGCGTCAGGTGTCGAGCTCGCCGCGCTCCGACGAGCGGTGATGCTGGCCGGTGACCTTGCCCGTGTGGCGGCGATCGCGCTGACCCAGGGCCAGTCCGGCGTCTGCGCCATTGGCATGGAGGTCCTGCGCCCGGTCCTGCCCATGCTCGCCTCGACCGCGGAAGACGTCGCCTCGGCGATCGGCGACCTCGGGACCTGTGCGGTCGAGTGGAAGCTCGACGGCGCTCGGGTCCAAGCCCACCGTGCCGGGGACGAGGTGCGGCTCTACACCCGCAACCTCAACGACGTGACCGCTCGCCTCCCCGGTGTCGCGGCCGTGCTCCGTGCGCTCGACGTCGAGCAGGTCGTGCTCGACGGGGAGGTCATGGGAGTGAGCGAAGACGGTCCGGATGCCTTCCAGGACACCATGAGCAGCTTCGGGCGACGGACCGGGCCACCGAGGAGGGCGGCGCTCGGCGTGTGGTTCTTCGATTGTCTCCATCTCGACGGCCACGACCTGCTCGATCGGCCACTGGTCGAACGCTCGGCGGTCCTCGACCGTCTCGGCGCGCCCCGGGTCCCGTCGATCATCACCGACGACGTCACCACCGCCGTCGCCTTCCAAGGCGAGGCGCTCGCCGCCGGGCACGAGGGTGTGATGGTGAAGGCGGCGACGTCGAACTACGAGGCCGGCCGTCGCGGCGCAGCCTGGAGGAAGGTGAAGCCGGTCCACACCCTCGACCTGGTCGTCCTGGCCGCCGAGTGGGGCAGCGGCCGCCGGCAGGGGTGGCTGTCGAACCTGCACCTCGGAGCCCGTGACCCCCAAGGGGGCTACGTCATGGTGGGCAAGACGTTCAAGGGCCTCACCGACACCCTGCTGGAATGGCAGACCGCCGAGCTCCTCCGACGTGAGTCGGCGCGGCACGGCCGAGTCGTCGAGATTGCCCCGCCGCTCGTGGTGGAGGTCGCTGTCGACGGGGTGCAGGCGTCGACGCGCTACGCCGGCGGCGTTGCCCTGCGGTTCGCCCGGGTCCGCCGCTACCGGCACGACAAGGACCCCGATGAGGTTGACACGATCGACGACGTACTCGCCCTGCTGTCGAGGCGCGGCCCGGCTGGCGAAGCGGGCTCCTCCCCAGGCCGCTGAGGACGTCACCTGGAGAGGTTCGGACTGTTGCCAGCCCGTGCTGGCCGTTGTCGCCGAGCGGGGGCGGCGACCTGGCAGGGGCTGAGGATCAGACCACGCCGAGCACGCGCAGCAAGACGATGATCAGCAAGATGCCGACGATCAGCCAGATGATGTTGTAAGGACCCATCGCTCCTCAACCTCCCTTTCCAGTAGCCCTCGCTGCTCGGTGGAGAGCCGAGGAGGCGGGCTCGGCGCCCGACGGGTCCCGATGCTAAACCGCCGGGGGCCGGCGCGGTGGACCCAGATCATGGCCCGCCCGAACCAGCGGCGCGTGTGCTCTTCACCGCCAGGTCTCGGTGCGGCCCGCCTCCGGTGAGGGGGCGCCGGAGGCGGGAGCGCCCTCAGCTTGTCGCCGCCAGCTCTCGGTCGTAGGCATCCGCCAGGTCGTACAACGCCTGGCGACCGTCGCCCTCGAAGGATGCTCCGTGCATGATCGCCAGCGTGGTGGGTGCCAGGTCGCCCAGGCGGCGCAGCGTGGCGCCGGTGTGGGGGGCCAGACAGGTGGAGCGGAACATCGTCTCGGCAGCCATGGCGGGCTCGACGACGTCGCTCGTCGTCAGCGCCGCCCCGCCACCGACCTGGCTGAACAGGTCACCGCAGAGCAGGGTGTTGGTGGTCTCCTCGTAGAGGACCCGCGCCTCCCACCCGTGAGGCACGTGGGGGGTGTCGAGATGGCGGACCCGCTTGCCGCCCAGGTCGATCACCTCACCGTCGGCGAGGGGACGGGGCGCCCGGTCGCACAGATCGTTGAGCGACACCATGCACCCGAGGGCACCGTGGGCCACCTGCGATCGAGGAGCGGCGGCCAGCCACATGTTCATCGAGCCACACTCGTCGGCCTCGACGTGGCCGAAGGTGATCCACCGCAGCGACTCGACGGGACGACCTTGGCGACCATCTCGGCCACGGCGGGGAACGACCCACGGGGACCGGTGTGGAACAGCAGCGGCTCGTCGGCCACGACGAGGAACTGGTTGAAGGTGAAGCCGGCCGGTGGCGCGACCTCGGGGACGTAGGTCGAGATCCGGTAGATCCCGTCGGAGATTTCGTTGATGGTGGTTTCCATGCCCCTAGGGCGTTCAACGGCGGCCGATCCCGTTCACTCAGCGGTGAACGAACCAGCGGACCTCGTCGTCGTCGTGCGGCTCGTAAGCGCAGTACAAGCCGGTGCGGACCCGTCGATCGAGGGCGGCGCCGGGCTCGGGAAGGGCCTGGGCCACCTTGGCCGTGGCCGAGCGGAGAGCACGGGTGACGTTGAGCCGAGCCCGCTCAGCCGCCGAGGAGGCGCGACGGCCGCGGCCGCCCAGCCCGAACGCCTGGGCGAGCTGGGCGACGATGTGATCGAGCTCTAGCTGAAGGTCCTCGGCACGGCGGTCGTGCCCGGCGGCGAGGGCATCGTCGATCGCCGAGCGCAGCGCCTCGACCCGGCGGCGGTAGGCGGCCCGTGCCTGGCTGTCGATCATCTCGCCGGCATCCCCCAGACGGCGCCGGTCGACAGGGGCGGCGAGACCAGTGGAGGCGGGGGCGACGCCTTCCACCCGGTCGACCAGGTCGAGCGGGTGCTGCTCGACGCCGGCATTGGCCACCAGCTCGGCGAGGTAGCGAAGCTCCTTTTGGTGTCGGGAGGCGAACCCGGACTCGCCGCACGCCGCTTCCCACCAGCGATCCTCCCGCATGAGGGTGGCGGTGTGGGAGGGTTGCCGGCCACAACCGCCGTCCAGCTGAACGCCGAGGTGCTCGAGGAGGGCGACGTCTCGGGGCGGGAGCACCACGTCGAGCCCGGCCAACACCGCGCCCGCCGCCCTTGCCTCCACCATCGCCGCCGCCCGGTCACCGGCGCGCTCGAGCAGCCTGGCCAGGTCGAGGAGCAGGGCGACGTGCAGGCAGGGCACCCTGGCACCGGCGACGGCGTCGACACAGCCCTCGATCGCCGCCGCCGTCGCCGCCAGTTCGCCGTTGGCAGCGAGCGCCCGGGCCCGCACCGTGGTGACCCGGGCCCGCAGGGCAGGGAGGTCGAGGCCGCTGGTCCCGGCGCCGAGCTCGGCACAGCGGGCGGTCGCCGCGTCAGCGTTGCCGAGCCCAGCTCGGCCTCGACCAGCACGGCGAGCAGCTCGGCGGCGCGCAGCTGATCAGCGCCAAGGCTCGTAAGCCCCGAAGGGCGGTGGCCCGAGCCAGGTCGTAGTCAGCGCGGGCGAGGTGCAGCCGGGCGGCAGGAAGCAGGGCCTCGACGTGGCCGTCCTTGCCGAGGAGGAGCTGTTCGGCATCGGCCAGACGGCCCTGGCGGATGCGGAGATCGGCGAGGGCGATCGCCGGGTGCCAGCTCCCGCTCGCCATCGTGGCCTCGAAGTCGGCGATGGCCCGCACGAGCAGCTCCTCGGCCTCACCCCAGCGGCCCACCTCGCACAAGAGCGCCGCCTGCACGCTGTCGCAGTGGGTGCTGAGGAACATCGGGGCCCCGGGGGTGCCCGCGATCAGCCCCTGCTGGCGGAGGACCGACGCCTACGACCGGCCCGCTCGAAGTCGGCGGTGAAGTAGCAAGCGGTGAACAACGAGCACGCCGACTTGCAGGCGACGTCGCGGTCATCGGCGGTGCCACAGGCGAGCGCCATCGCCTCGTCGAGCAGCGCCATGCCTTCTGCGACGCGCCCAGCGTGGAGATGGGCGAGGCCGGCATCGGCCAACGCCTTGGTCTCGAGGTTCACGTCGCCGAACCTCCTTGCCCGGTCGAGGGCGAGCTCGGCCCGGGCCAGGAGCACGGCGGGATCGTCAACTCGCATCCCATGGCTGCCACCGCCACCCATCCCTGCTCCACGCACGGAGCTTCGTCCTGCACCAGGCGCTCCGCCCGAGCGAACTACCCCCGGCCGGCGGTGAGGTTGCTCATGGCGTGGGCGAACAGCTCGCCGAGCCTCACGCATGCCATCGCCGCTGCCCGGCGGTTGCCGCTGGCGGTGAAGCCACGGATGGCGGCGGAAAGGTGGGCGACGGCACCGTCGACGTCCAGCGTCGCCATCGCCTCTTGGGCCTGGTCGAGCTCTCGCTCCGCCGTTCCGCCCTCGGCCAGCACGTTCCCATCCTCACACACAGCGTCGAGCGATCTCATTTGCGGCGGGGCCACGCGAGCCCGGGGCGGCGCGCCGCCGTGCAGGCTCAGTCCGGCAGGGAGCATGCGGTCGGGTCGAAGAGCAGGGGGTGCTCGGAGACGTCGTAGACGAGCATGCCGCTCTCCACCCGTGCTCCTGCGGTCGGTGCGTGCGGGGCGCTCCGGCCGTCGTGCAACAGGTGCTCCACCGCCGTGTGCCCGATGAGGACGAGGTGATCGGCGATCAGCCGGCGATGGCACCGCCACCACAGCGACTCGGCGCACAAGACGGCCACCGACCGAGCCGAGGCCAGCTGACGAAGTTGGCCCATCCCGGTGGCGAACTCCTCGGTCGCCATGTGGTCGGCGTAGCCCCGGAACTGCTCGTTGCGCAGGGCGACGTGGGGCGAGCGCGGCGTGGTCGTTCGGCGCCCGCCGAGGGCCGGGATCCACGCGTAGTCGACGCCGCCCTCGGGCAGCCACTCTTCCATCGGCCCCCGTGCCAGCTGAGGATGGCGGCGGCTGCCGGGATAGCGGCGCACGTCGGCGATGGCCTCGATGCCGCTACGCCTGAGCAGACCCAGGAGCTCGGCAGGCTCGAGCGCGCCGTGGCCCACGGTGCGGATGGTTCTCACCTGGGGGCGCCTGGCGGGCAGTCACCCTTCGTCCTCGGCCTCGGCCGACTCGGCGTCGGCCTTCGTTGGGTGCACCGCGCCGTCGGGGTGCTCGGGCGGGGCGTAGATCGAGTAAAGCTTGAGGGCGGAATCGCCCCGGTTGATCACGTTGTGCCAGGTGCCCCCGGGGATGACCACGGCCCAGTCGTCCTCGAGCTGATGGATCTCGCTCAGGTCGTCCTTCGACGGTCCCATGAGCACATCGGCCCGTCCCTGTTCCACGCGGATGAACTGGTCGAGCCCGTCGTGCACCTCGGTACCGATCTCCTCGCCGGGGCGGAGGCTCATGACGGTCACCTGCAAGGAGTCCCCGGTGAACACCACCGTCCGGAAGGTCTCGTTGTCGACTGTCGCATCCTCGATGTTCGCTGACCATCCGCGCATGCCTTCGTCTACCCCGGAACCGGAACGACCGTGCATGCTCCTGGTCGTCGCTGCCCGTCGACCATCAGCGTGGGAGGGATGACACACCGAGGTGTCGGCGTGGTGTACGGCTTCGGCTTGGGCCAGCTCGGCTCTGGGTTGGTCCCCCCCGGTGCGACTGGTGCAACTTCCCAGGAGGCCCGTCTCAGCCCAGTCAATCGGCCTCCCTCGCCGTGCGGCGGTGTCGTGGGTACCACAAGCCGACGCCGACAGCCACCACTGCCAACGCTGCGCCCCCTCCCAGCAGTGACGCCCACGGTCCGCTTTCACATCCGGGCGAGTCCGGGAGCCGGGCGAGGGAGACGTCGTCGCCGCACCGGGGGTGCACGACCAGCCGCCCGGACAGTCCCGCCTCTCGGTAGGGCTCTCGGTGGTCACCGAGCCAGTAGGTGCCTGGTCGCTGGTCGACGCCCCCTGCGCCGCCCTCGGGGACGACCGTGATCGACTCCAACCCGCCCAGGGCGACGGAGTCGACCAGGGTGCTACCGAGCATGCGAGGCTCGAGCACCTGTGCCTGTTCGCTCCAAGGGGCGAGCACGTGGATCCACAGCGGATCACCGGCGTGGGCCTCGATGTGGGGCCCTCGTCGCCTTGCCGGTAGTTGAGCCGACGGCGCCCCTGACCGCCCGCGCATACGGCATGCGATGGCCACCGAGGGCGTCATCTTCGTCGTGGGAGAAGAGGACCACGTCTCGCCAGGCGGTGCCGTCAGCGTCGGTGACGGTGGTCGACCAGCCACCGGCGGGATCGACTTCGGATCCGGCGGGACTGATGACCACCGCTCCGTACAGCCCCAGCCCGCCGGAGTGAGCCAGGTCGCCCCCGTCCCGGACCATGGCCGCCCCCGGCCCGTACTCCGGATGGGCGAGAACGTGTAGGTCCGACGATCGCCGACGGCGACGACCTGGGACGGATTGTTGCGGACCTCCAGGTCACCCGAGTCGAGCGGGTCGAAGGCGAGGCCGTCGGCGTGCAGCGACACCGGGGGCGAGTCGTCGGGGAGGCGGTTGGTGAGGATGATCTCCAGGTGCAAGGGCGAGTGCGGCGACCGGGTCGGTCTCGCTCCAGGGGAAGGGCGCGTGCAGATCGACCGGGCCGAGGCCGTCCAGCACCTGCAGGACCGGGTGCTAGCTGCGGTCGCCCTCGTACTGGAAGGAGTAGAAGCCACCCCGCATGTCGGCGGCCAAGACGTAGCCCTCGTAGAAGACGGCATCCCAGATCATGGGCCGGTCCCTCTCGATCTCGCCGAAGAAGCCGATCAGGGGCTGGATCAGCGGCTCGCTGGCCGGGCGGATCTCGTCGCCATGGGGGACCACGAAGCCCAGCTCTCCAGGGCGCTGGGGCCGGCCGGCGAACGCCGCCGATGCATCGAGCACGTACACGCCGCCGTGGTAATGGGAAAGGTAGATCCTGTCGCCCACGATCTGCTGGTTGTGAGGCGAGAACCGCAGATCTCCCCCGGGCCGGCCCGCTGGATTGGTCCAAGTGGTCACCAGCGCCGACTCCGAGGCCGACCGGAGCTGGTCTACGGCGTCGTTGCCCGTGTCAACGGCGGGACCGAGCGCGGAGAAGTCGGTGGCGTCGAGAATCCACAGCGGACCGGGCTTGTCTCCGTTGCCCCGGACCTGGCCGCAGCCGCGGGCCTGGTCGGCGGACGGCTGCGCGCCGAGGTCGAGGCTCTCGGCGTCGAGGGTGAGCGAGCGCCGACCATCGCGCACGACCACGTCGATGGTGTGGGCGTACCAGTCGGCCGAGCAGTGGGGCGTGAGGTCCCATTCGGCGAGGAGCCGGGGTTGGGCCGGATCGGTGACGTCATAGACGTAGGCCCCTGACTCGAAGCCCGCCGCCACGTACAGGTAGGTCCGCCCGGTCAGGGGGTCGTTCTGAATGAAGGTGTCGTGGACGTCGTCGATGGTGATGCGCCTGACCTGGGTGAGACGGGGTGTTCCGCCACTCCGGTCGAGCCTGCTGATCTCGACCCCCAAGCCGTTGGCCACCGAGAAGACGTACTCACCCGGTGCGCGCGGCCCACCCTCGGTGGGGCCGGCAGGCACGACGTGCGAGCGTGACGTGTGGACGCCACCCAGGCTGACGACCGGATAGATCTGCGCTCGCCGTGGGGTACGCGGCTGGCGAACGTCGATCACCTCGACGCTGGGCAGGGAGACCGGCCGCACGCCCACGTCGGGCAGTGCGGCGGGGAGGAAGGTCAGGGCCTGGGTGGAGAGGAACGCCACGGTGCCGTCGCTCGAGAGGTCGACGAAGGCACCGCAGTTGATGTCGGTCACCAATCCCTCGCACTTCGAGCCGCGGTACCAGCTCAGGAACTCCGGCTGGGCCGGATTGGAGACGTCGAAGAACACCACGCCCGACTCGGGGAACGTCACCGTCACCGCCGCCAGGCCGTTCTTCACATCCATCTCGCCCAGCACCACGTCCGGCTCGGCGGCCAGCTCGTCGCCCAGGCCGTCGAAGAACACCTGGCGCATTCGGCAGGCGAAGCGGTGCTGGGTGATGTCGAGATGGTCATGCCCGTCGCCATCGGGCAATGAAGCAGCTGCTTGCTCGGTGCACGGGCCGGGGTCGTCGATGGCCGGGGGAGCAGCGGTGAAATCCCGGTCTTGACCCGAGCCAGGAGGATGCGCCAGCGCCACGGCGGGGGCGACGAGGGCGACCACCACCAGCACCGGCACCCACCGCAGACGAAGCCTCACGGCGCACCTCCTCGGCCTCGAGCTCTTTCGCTCCCCGGCGGTCTCCTGAGGCGGAAGATAGCCGACCGGTAGGAGCGCAGGTGAAGCGGCTCCTTGCTGTCTTGATCACTCACTTGCGCCCGTTAGGTAAACCTACTAGCTATCCTTCGGTAGTTGTACAGAGAGGATCTCACCTGGCAATCTCTTGGCGAGCGCCGGTTCTGTCTCGTCGTCACCCCGAACCAGCTGACCGCCTCGGTCCGAGAGGCGTGGGACGCTCGACGTCGTTCGTGACCAGTAGCAATGGCCTGCCTGAGGTTGTCCGTCCCGGCTGACGGGATGCTTTGGCGCTGGTAATGGCGGTGGTGGGATGTGGTGAGGATGGTCAGGCGGAGCCGGACGGCCTCGTCGCCAGGTGCAGGGTCCGAAGCCCCGGTGGAGGTCGACCACGGCGGCGCGGCGGCGGCGTGCATCCCGGTGGGCGAAGAGCTCGAGGCCGAGGCGACCGAGACTGTCGGCATCAAGCTCGGCCGAGACGGTCGGCATCAAGCTCGGCGACTAGCCTTTGCGCCAGGGATGGTCGAGGTGGGCGCCGGCGTGTTCACCTTCGCCGCCAAGAACATCGGCACCGAGAACCACGAGTTTGGCGTTCCTGCCCGGCGGAGGAGAGGTGCCGCTCAACGACGAGGGCGCTCCCGACGAGGACGCCCTGGCTGCCGCTGCGCTTTCGAGCTGGAGAGAGCGACCGCCTCCTAAGCGGTAGGCCACGGGTTCGAGTCCTGTCCGGAGCGCTGTCGGTTCCCGGGGCACGGTCAGCCGGTCGTGTTCGTCACATGATCGAGCTTCGGGGGTACGGTGAAACCGTTGGGTAGCGGGCGAGGTCGGAGCCAGCCAGCCATGGCTCTGCGCAACACCGATCGCTCCGCCCCTAACCGCGGCCTATAGATGGCAAGCAGGTGGGCGACCGTCGGCAACAATGGGCGCTGGCCAGCGCTTTCAGACCGTCAGCCCCCGTAGCTCAGAGGATAGAGCGTCGGTTTCCTAAACCGTGCGTCGCAGGTTCGAGTCCTGCCGGGGGCGCCGCAAAGTAGCAGGTCAAGGGCGGTGTCTGCGGGTGCTGAACCGTTCCGAGAGGCGGTTGCCCATCCAAATCGCTACTCTTGCCCATCCGACCGCGGTACGGTGGCGGTCGTGGCCGGGTCGATCCGCCAGCGAGGGAAGCAGTCCTGGGAGATCCGAGCCTTCGCCGGCAAGGACGCCGAGACGGGCAAGAAGCGCTACGTCACACGCACCGTCCGCGGCGAGCGTCGAGAGGCCGAGGTCGCCCTCGGCCGGCTGCTCGCCGAGATCGAAGACGGCCAACACGCCGTTCAAGCCGGAACCGTCGGCGAGTTGTGCGAGCGCTGGTACTCCCACGCCGCGCCGGACCTGTCGCCGGCGGTCGCCGCCGAGTACCGCCGGTTGCTCGACAAGCGGATCCTCCCGCGCTGGGCCGACGTACCCCTCCGTCGTCTCCGTACCGCGGACCTCGACCAGTGGTACTCAAAGCTTCGCCGGTCGGGCGGCCCCGGCGGCACCGCACTCGCCCCGAACACGGTGATGCGCGCCCACGCCGTGCTGCGGCGCGCGCTCGCCCAGGGCGTGAAGTGGGGGTGGCTCACGGTGAACCCGGCGGCCAACGCCACGCCGCCGCGCTCGAAGAAGCAGTACCTCGAGCTGCCCGACCCCGCCGACGTCGCCCGGCTGATCGAGGCGGCGACGAAGGTCAACCCGTCGCTCCCGACCTGCTTCCGGTTGGCGGCAGCGACGGGGGCCCGCCGCGCCGAGCTCTGCGCGCTGCGGTGGAAGCACGTCGACCTCGACAAGCGCCGGGTGACGATCGCCCGCAGCATCGTCGAGGTTGGCGGCGAGCTCATCGAGAAGGACACCAAGACGCACCAGGTCCGGAAGGTCACCCTCGACGAAGAGACGACCGCCCTGCTCATCGCTCACCGCCAGGCGTGCGAGGAGCTGGCTACGAAGTGCGGAGCGAAGCTCTCGCCGAACTCGTTCCTGTTCTCGCACGAGGTCGACTTCTCGAAGCCCTGGCGTCCGAACTACGCCACCCTCGCCTTCGGCCGCCTCCGTGACGAGCTCGGGCTCGAGGGCGTGAAGCTCCACCACCTTCGCCACTTCAGCGCCACGCAGCTCCTGACGGCCGGCATCGACATCCGCACGGTCAGCGGTCGACTCGGGCACGCCAACGCCTCGACGACGCTCGACTTCTACGCCCAGTTCCTCCAGGCCGCCGACGAACGGGCGGCCGACACGCTCGGTGCCCTGCTCCGTCGGTGCCCGCCCCTGAGCGATTGATCGCCGTCGGGGTGATCGCCGTCGGGGTCACTCGTCTGTGCCCTCAAGCTCCTCGTACGAGACCGGTTTCGCCGCGGTCTCCGTCCGATCGACAAGGAGCTGTTTCCTCATGACTGCGCCGATTCGGTCGAGGAGCTCCCGGTGCCGGGCGCGGAAGAACGCTTCGAAGTCATCAGCGCGGAGGTTCTCCGGCTCGATGAAGTGCGACTCGAGGTTCTTCGTCTCGTCGGCCTTCGACACACCGTGGTTCTCGCGCAGGCTCCTCAGATACTCGCTCGGCGCTCGCCCGCCGATTATCCGATTGGTGCGAGCTGTCAACGGTGTCTTGTTCACGATGCTGTCGAACAGCCCGGCGGAAACCGGTTCGGGCTTGCGCTCACGGCACCACTTCTGCGGGAAGATGTGATGGATGTCGACTGCTTCCTCGAAGTAGTTCTGGTCGTTCGCCGTTTCGCCGGTGCGGAAGTCACGAGCGCCCTCCCGGATGAGCAGCACATACACGCCCTTGTAGGCGGCGCTGTTGCGGGTGCGGAGCGTTACCACACGCTCTGGCGTGAGGTTCGCATCGACGATCGTCCGGGGGACAGCGGTGTCATCCTCAATCCAACGCAGCACTTCCGGCAGGTCACGGGCGAAGCGTGTCTCGGTCGCTGAGCCGTACAGCTCTCCGAAGACGCCGCACCAGTACCAGCGCGCCAGCTTGTCCCGCACCGCAGGCTTCTCCAAGCCGTCATCGCCTAGGACGGAGAGCAGCGCCGCCAGCGGAACGAGCTGGGTGCTGTAGGGCAGGTACTTCGTCTCGAAGATGCGCTCCCGGTGCAGGAAGCGAGCGACCCGCTCGAAGCCCTGCGTGACCGGATCGGCACACCGCTGGTAGTCGTCGAAGGTCAGGCGGAGGATGTCTCGGCGCTTGCAGCTGATGCCGGGGACACGGTCCTCCTCTTCGCCGGCAGCTAGCGCTGCTTGTTGCCGCTCTCGTGTGACGATCAGCGTGATCGCCTGCAAGAAGTCGGTGTTTGCGACGTCGCGCAGCACGCGCTGTTGGTGGAGACGGCGCTCTCGCGCCTCCCAGTCGCCGCGGAGCTCGAAGTCCGGTGGCGCAACGGCGGCAAAGGTGGCAGTCAGCAACTCGAAGACGGTCAGCGACACGCCGCCGGTGTTGACCTTCTCGAAAACGAGGCAGACGGCCTCCTTCGGCGTCTGCTTGTGGAGCCGGATGACCGGTAGCTGGTACGAGCGGAAGCGCTGGACGACGTCGCGCTCGAACTTGTCCCACATCCGGCTGACGTCGGGGTCGTATCCATGCCTCTCTCTGAACCCCGAGGCCCAGTCGTAGTGGTCGAACACCTCGCTCAGCGGAAACATGCACTGCTCGTACTCATCGCTTCTCGTGCTGAGGTCGATCACGACGTCCCGGCCGAAGTTCGTGCGCAGGACTCGATCGGCCGGGATCGAGAAGACGGCGTCCTCACGTTCGATGTTCGGGTCGAGGCACTTCCGGATGTCGAGGTAGTACCACCGCTCGATAGGAAGCGCCTTGGCGTCCTTGGTCGCGACCGGCTTGCCGGACATGAGCGACTGGAACAGCGACGTGAGCCGCTGCTGACCGTCGAGGACGAGCAGCTCGGGGGTGCGGGAATCGGGTGTGGCGCCCTCGAGCGGGCGAGTTCGGAAGCTCACCTCGCCGCCGTGCTCCAGCATCATCACCGTGCCGATCGGGAACGACCGGGAGACGCTCGCGATCAGGTCGCGGATGTGCTCGTCGTCCCAAACCCACCCGCGCTGGAAATCGGGCAGCTGCGCCTCACCAGTTCGAGCGCTCGTAAGGAGCTCGACCAGGTCGGTCTTGGTGCTGTCGAACGTGCTCACCGCCGGCATGTGGTCTCCTCCGAGTCGCCTATCGCCAATGCTGCCGGACGTACGTCAAGGCGTCCGACGTGTTCAACAGCCGGGTGCTGTTGTTGAGACGGACGTAGAGGTCGGCGTCGCCCTTGTCGTTCGTCACGAAGACCGGTTCGGGACTGGGCTTCACGTCGACCCGGCAGACGTCGTGGCCGTCGACCGCCTCAAAGCTGACGCTCACGTGCGCCACGGCCGCTCGCCCGACGCGTGTGTCCAGCAGCGTCGTGAGGAAGTTCTCGTACCCGTCACGGCCCTTTTTGCCCACGGTGACGTAGTCGTCGTGCAGTCCCCGAAGGGTGCCGTCGTCGGCCACGCCGATCACCAGCGTGCCGCCGTAAGTGTTGAGAAACCCGGCGACGGTCTTGACCACGGCGAGCTCGATCGCGGGGTCGCGCTGGTTGGTGTGGAGGTTCAACCGAGCGGTCGACTTGAACTCGACGTTGCGGCTCTCGCCAGCCGCGATCAACTCGGCCGTCGGCAGCACCGCGGGCCCCGCGTCAACGCCGCCGCTCACGCCCGCGGCCGGCTCCTCTTCGAGGGCCTCGGCGACGACATCCTCCTCCGGCTGCTCCGCCACCTCGACCGGGTACTCGCGGCCCGTATCGACCTCGACATAGGTGAAGGCCGTCTTCGAGAAGTCGTGCGCGGCGAGCTTCTTCAGCTGCTCCTTCACACGGCGGCGACCTTCCATCGCCCACTCGAGGTACTCACGCAGCTCGGAGCGGGTCCACTCGCCGTGAGGGTGGAGCAGCTTGAGCAGACCTGAAACCGTCTTGCGAACGGCCTTCGCGTCTCGCTGAGCCAGGTGCGGGCCGAGAGCGAACTCGGCGTCGATCGCGTTCACGAACGTGCGCTTTCGCAGCTGCCGCATTGCCTCCGAGAGGTAGTCCGAGACGAAGCCGTAGTGGTCGGTGAACAACTGAGGCTCGAGCTTCGGCGTTTCCCACCCCGGAAGGTAGAAGTGCATGCGATCGAGGAAGGCCGGGTCGATCATCGCCTTCGGCAAGTCGGCGAAGAGGTGGGCGTCGCGGACCAGCTGGGTGTGCGGTCGGGTGGTGTTGCCGACGAACACAGTCGAGGCTTCGGCGACGATCTCGTCGCGGCCGCGAGCGAACGACCCCGCCTCCATGTAGTCCTTGAGCATCTGGACAACCGTGGTGTCGGAGAGCTCGAGCCCGGCAACCTCGTCGAAGGCGACGACATCCCACATCCCGAGCAGGCCGACGCGTCCGGTCGCGTTGTTGACGAACAGCTGCGGGACGGTGACCTTGCCGCCCGACACGAGGATGGTGTTTGGTGACTGCTCCCGGTACACGAACGACTTGCCTGTACCCCACGGGCCGAGCTCGATCAGGTTGTAGTTGCGCTCGACCATCGGGATCAGGCGTGTCAGCGAGACGAGCTTGGCGCGAAGGTCGTACTGCGACGCCTCCAGGCCGATGGAGCGGACGAGGAGATCGAGCCAATCGTCACGCGAGAAGCGCGAGCGGCCGGCGAGGTAGTCCTCGATGTCGAACGCCGCAACCTGGATCGGCTTCAGAGCCTTGATGTAGAAGGGCCGGAGCGGCTTCTCGTCCTCCAGCTCGTTGTAGATAAGGTCGATCTGGCACCACACGCCGCCCTGCAGAAGGCGTTCGTAGCGCTTCACGATGTCCTCGTGGATGTGGACCCACTTGTCGGTGAAGTTGCTGAGCGTGGCCCAGAACCGGTTTTCGGCGAGCCGAGCCTCGACCTTGTCGATGATCCGGTGCTGCCCCTTGAACTTCACCTTCGCCTTGGCGAGCTCCGCCTCGTCGGGGCGGATGAAGTTCTCCTGCAGGGTCTGGTTGACCACGACGAGGCCCTGCTCGACCACGTCGGGGTTGTCGGACGCGCAGTACTTGCCCAGGAGGAACTCGAGCACGTGCACCGGGACGTTGTGGCCGACCTTGACGCGGCGCACGAGGTCCTTGCGGACGACGCGCCCGGGGAAGACGTCGTTGGCCAGGCGGTCGAGGTGATCCATCTTGATGCTCATCGCTCGTCCTCGAGGTCGTCGTCGAAGGTCGACACGGGCGCAGCCACCGAAACGGAGGCCTTCCCCAGGATGGCGTCGGTGCGGGCGTCGAGCACGTGCACCTCGACCTGGTCGTTCGGCTCGAGTCGCTTCGTCACCTGGAACACCAGGCGCACCTCGTTGCTCGCGGGGACCTCGACGGTGCCGGATGCGGGATCGAAGCCGTCGCCGCTGACCACATGGGCGACGACGAGGTCCTTGCCGCGGCGGGCGACGGCCCGGACGACGACCGAGGCGGTGAAGAGGTTGCCGCTGAAAGAGACCGTCGCGGCGAAGACGCCGGTGGAGATCACGCCACCGACGACGTCGACGTCGACCTTGACCGAGCCGGTGTCGGCGGGCACGGCGAGGTCCGCGACGACGACGGGCACGACCAGCTCCTGCGGTGACAGCCCGCCGTGGAAGAACTGCTTCGAGCCGCCCGCCTTGAACAGGGCGAGCCCTCGGGGGACGAGCAGGTCGAGGTCGGACGACACGCCCGTCGAGGCGAGTGGCACGCGGACGACCGAGGGATGGTCGACGCCGCCCCGGCCGATCCACGCCCGGCGGTGGAGGTCGCCGCTACCGCCCTTGGGAGCGTCGATCTTGTAGGCGTCGCCGAGGCGGCGGCTGAGGGAGATGAAGCCGTGGTCGGCGGTGATGACCACCCTGCGGACGCCGGCCTTGGCGAGCTTGGCGACGACCCGCGGCAGGGTCCCCTGTGTGTCGGCGAAGCCGGTCCACGCCGCGCTCAGGAGACCGGACTCGCCGTGGACGTCGAACTCGGTGGAGCGGACAAGGACCGCTTTGGCGCCCTCGATCTCCTTGCGTAGCGCCTGCTCGCCAAGCTGCACGCACTTGCCCAGCTCGAGGTCGGCGACCTCGCCGAGCGCGCCTCGGAGCAGTTTCCGCCGGTCGTCGACGTTGGCAACGATCGTGCCGGCGACGTTGACGGTCAGCGTGCCGCCGTGCTCGTCGATGTAGAAGCCCTGGTCTGAGCCGGGGCACAAGTTGGCCATGCCGACCGGTGTGATCGTGGGCGCCGCTGCGATGGCGGGCACTAGCTCCACGTCGTTGCCGGCGGCGCGCAGGGACTCGGTGACGTCCACGGCGAGCTCGTAGCGGAATGCGTCGACCCAGATGTACGCGGTCGGGAGGTCGCCGGTCTTGACGTAACGAGCGAAGATCTCTGACTGCCGCAGCAGCGACCCGGTGGCGAAGCCGGCCGCGTCGACGGCGTTGGTGAAGCGCTCGATGACCGCGGCGAGCCAGTCCTCGTACGCGGCGCGGACCTCGGCGACGGGTTGCTCGAGCTCACCATGCTCGGCGAGAGCGGTGAGGGCCAGCTCGAGCCGGCGGTGGGCGCGGTCGGCGCGCCAGCCATCGCTGGCGTACCAGGTGAGCATCGCCGAGCTGTCGGCTCCCGCCGCAACCACATGGGCAGCGATGTCATGGCGTAGCTCCGCCAGAGCGACGATCGCCCGCCAGCGCATGGCCCAGCCGTCATCGGACGCCGGGACAACGGTGGCGAGCCGCGTCCACCGCCCACCGAGTCGCCGCAGGGCGAGCGCCTCCGCGGCGCCGTTGTCGCCGCCGGCGATCAGGTCGAGCGCCCGTCGGGCGGCGATCGATTCGATCGACCCGGCGACGTCGACCGCGGCGAGGTCGTCGGCCCAGCGAATGTCTTCGGCGAGACCAGCGCTGTCGTCCGCGGCCCTGAACGCGACCGCAGCTTGCTCGGGATGCCGGGCCCACCACTCGCCGATGGCTTGCGCGCGGGCCGCCAGCTGGGTGTCGTCGGCAGATGGGAGGGCGGTGTGGAGGCGTTCCGGGAGCACGCCCGCACGGTCGACGGCGTCGAGGAGCAACACGCGTGCGACGGTCTCGCGCAGCTTGTCGTGGGTGTCGCCGGTGGCGATGTTTAAGGTCCGCTCGACGAGGCGCTGGACGTCGCCCCACGCGGCCTTCGCGTCGACTGCGGCGTCCCGGCGGCCGCCGAGCACCTCGACGATCATGGCGACGGCGGAGAGGCCGGCGCCGAGGATCGGCACGAGCGAGACGACCCCGGGGGGGACGCCGGTGCCGGCGGCGGCCTCGGCCTCCCCGAAGGTCTTCGCACTGTCGGCGATGGCGTCGATCTGGGTGGCGGCGAGATGGGTGTCGAGCGCCGTCCTGACGAGCGTGCGGAGAGGCATCTCGAAGATGTGGGCGGCTGCCCGCAACTCAGCGAGCGGGTCAGCGGGGGGCGGGCCGGCGCCGACGTAGACCACGAGCCGTGGCGGCTCGGCCAGCGCGAGCTGCGTCTCGACGCGGTGGCGGAGCTCGAACCAGCTGCCGTCGTAGCGAGCGAAGGCCACGTCGGCCGGCACCGCCGCGTCGGCGACAGCGCCGTACTCGCCCGGTGTGTCCTGCCACACGACCAGGTGGTGGCGGTCGATGGCCGAGGCGAGCAGGTCGGCGAGCCGGGTGCGGAGCGGGCTGGTCACAGCTCGTCCCGGTGCCCGTCGACGCCGGCCCACGGGTAGGCACCCTTCTTGATGGCGGCGAGCTGCTCGCCGAGCTGCCGCCACATGTTCTTCGGGAACCACCGGGCGAGTGGCGCGGCGCACAGCACGTAGCCGTCGTCGAGGTCGGGCTGCCAGCCGAGGCCGGCGAGCCGGGCGATGTCGCCGCGCAGGTCCTGCAGCTCCGTCGCGAGGGTGCGTTCCGCGTCGACCGCCTTCTGCCGCTGCCGCGCCGACGTGGTGTCGTCACGCTGGAGCGCCTCGATCCGCTCGCCGGCGAGGGCGAGACGGTGGTCGGCCAACGTGACCAGCGCGTAGAGCATTTCCCGGCTGAATCGAGGGGCGTAGAGCCAGGCGCTCCACTGCCCCGATGGGACCATGAGCTGCCAGTAGACGGGCGCCTGCCGCCGACTCTTGGAGTAGCGGCCGAGGTGCTCCTTGAAGAAGCGCCGTCGGATGTACGAACGCAGCGTCCGCTCACCGACCTCCGCCACCGCGCGATCGAGAAGTTCGCCCCCGGCTGCAATTCGCCCCGAGATCGCTTCGACCGCGGCGACGATGTCCCGATCGCTGCCCGGCTCGTCGAGAAGTATGAACTGAACGGCGTCGGCGTCGGCACTGTCCCACGCTGGCCCAGCCCCAGGTGGCACCGCCGGTAAGGGCTTAGTCCATCCCAACCGGAAGACCGAGTTACCGGGAGCGGCCGTTGTCACCTCCCACCGTCGAAACGCGGCGCCGACGAGGAAGCTCAGCAGGCGCTGACCCCACTCGCTTGCGTCGGCCGTTGATACGAGCGCGTCAAGGATGGCGCCGAGGCGCTCGGCTTGCCCACTCTCGACGGCGACGCCCAGACGTGTCGCGACGGCGTGGTCGATCCTCTGTTGGAGCTCTGCAGCCTCGGAGCGCGCGAGAGAAATCCAGTCCGCCCACCTGTCGTAGTCGACGGTGAATCCCCTGAACAGGGCAGTCGTCTCGTCGAGTGCTTCCTGCTGGCGACCAATGTCCACCAATGCTGCGATGTCCTCATCGAGATCACGGAGGCCGCTGATCTGCTCTCGTGACACCGGCAGCCGCTTGATAGCACTGTTCTCGATGAACCGGCTGCGCCCAAAGGTACGTGCAAGTTGCAGAGCCGTAGAGCTGTTCAGGAACGCGAGCACAGGAAGCAGGATCGCATCCTCTGCCGGGAATATTGCGATCGACTTCTCAGCAAAGATCTCGTTCGCCGGAAGTAGTCGAACACCGAGCATCTTGTTTGCTCGCGGGTAGCAGAGACCTGGTCGGCGCCAGTGAGTTGACGACTGCATCACTTGAGGAAGCACGCCACGCTGGTGCCCGAAGTTGCGGAGCTGTTCCCCGTTGTTGCGCCAGTCAACGACAAGATGCGAGCTAGCCCAGTACGGCCTAAACTCGCCACCTTTTTGGTACGAGACCCACTCGGTTCCGAGTTTGCTCGTTTCTACTTCCCAGCGGCACCGGACGAACCGGAAGTTGTCGAACGTATTCCCTCCGGTTCGTACGATCCCTATAGCCGGCTCAAACCGCGCAGCGGACTCGCTCCATGCTCCCAGGCGATCCACCTCTACGTGAAAGGCGAAGGGGACACCATCGACGTTGAGAAACGTGGCCAGATCAACTGAGGCGAAGTCAACTTCCCCCCTATCAAACGCCCCGGCTTGATCCGCTGCAATGAGACGTGCGAGATCGGCATAGAGTGTCTGACCGCTGTACCGACTGTTTGGAAGAATCTGACAGGACACGTTGACAGCAGCGTCATGGAGGACACCTGCCCCGAGATCCACGACAACAATGGGCCGATGTCGTTCGACTAGTTGTTTGCGGAACCCTAGGAGCTTCCGAGTCGTAAAATACTGATTCGAAGTGATCGACCCGCTGTAACCGTCAGCGCGCAGCAGTTCCAAAGCCCGGAACACAAAGCATGCATAGAGATCTGTCCACCCGAGGGCATATGCCGACTTGAGATAGGCCTCAGTCTCAGGCACCGCCAATCCAAACGGCGGATTCATCAGGACGACGTCATACCGGCTTCGTACTGCTTCGAGGAAGCGGACGGCATCTGACGCGTGAGCGGCGAGAAGGCGTTCCGCAGCGGTCGCGGTCGTCGCGTCGGCGGCGCGCTGGAGCGCCGCCACTAAGGCGCGCTCGGCGTTGCCGAAGTTGTCGTGGGCGATGCCGGCCGTGGCGAAGAGGTCGTCGCCGGTGTCGTCGGCGCCGGCGATGGTGGAGCGGATCGCCACGGCGAGGCGCTGCTCGGCCTTGAGGAGGGGGCCGAGCACGGGCGCGTCACGGAGGGCGGCGCGCATCTCGGCCACAAGGTGGCGGAGGTCGGCGCTGAGGCCGGCTTCGGCGTGGGCCCAAGCCACCTCGTCCTCGGGCAGGGCGCGGGCGCACACGATGTTCGGCGGCGGCAGCGCGGCGCGGCCGCAGGCGCGCCGGGCGCGGAAGATCACGGCCGCCTGGGCGACCTGGACGGCGCGGGGGTCGATGTCGATGCCCCACAGGGCAGGGACGATGCGGGCGGCAGCCTCGGCGGGCGGGACGCCCCGCAGCGCCCACGCCGCTTCGAGCACGTCGTAGCAACCGAGGAGGAAGTGGCCGCTGCCGCACGCCGGGTCGAGGACTTTCACCTGGGCGAGGTCGACCGGGGCGGCCTTGGTGGTCGGTGGGTCGACGAGGAGGTCGAGCTGGTCGAGCAGCGGCGTCGACGCGTCGGCGTCGACGAGGCGGCGGCCGAGGGTGTTGTGGACGAGGAACCGCACGACGTAGGCCGGCGTGAAGAACTGGTTCCGCACGGCGAGCTCGCGGCTGTCGCGGGGCGCGGCGGACGCGGCCCGCATCTGCTGGCGCTCGTCCTTGGTGTTGAAGAATTGGTACGCCCAACCGAAGGTGTCGTCGGCGTCCCACAGGTCGGCGTTGGCGGGGTCGGCGAGGAGCGCCACGACCTGCTCGAAGGCCGCCTTCGACGGGCGTAGCGCGAGCAGCGGATTGCGGGGGTCGAACAGGGCGGGAGCGTCGACGGCGAGCTCGTCGGCGCACTGGCTGAGGTAGGTCCAGTAGCCGCCGGTGTCGTCGGCCGTGGCGAGAAGCGGGGCGAGGTCGGTGACCCATTGACGGAACCCGGCGGAGTCCGTGCCGTCGCGCAGCGACGAGGCGAGGACGCCGAGGGCGTCAGCGACGCGGATGGCGAGGAGCCGGTTGAGGTGGGTGAAGGCGACTTGTCGGGTGAGTCGCTCGACAGCGCCGCTCGCGGTCGCGCCGTCGGCGCGGAGGTACCGCAGGACGTCCTCGAGCGTCCTGCGGCGCGCGTGGAGCGCGGGGTCGGGCACCAGCCCTTCGACGGGCTGGAGCGTGCCGTCGGGGACGATGCCATAGACGCCGCGGAGGGCGCGCTCGGCGTCGTCGTAGAGCGTCGAACGCGCGGCGGCGACGAGCTGGGCGAGCGCGCGCCGCTGGCGTTCGTCCAGGCCGCTCACGTGAGGCGGACCTCCTTGTCGTCGCCCAGGAGCTCGGCGACCTGCTTCTGGAGGCGCTCGACGACGAGGGTGAGGTCATCGCTGGTGCGGATGAGGTCCGGCGCGATCTCGCTGATCGGCACCGTTGCCAGCCGCTCCTTGGCGATGACCTTGTCGAGCGCGTGGGCGACGTCGGCGGCGGCCTTCTGGATGGCGTCGAGGCGAGCCGCGAGCACGTCGGTGCCGACCTCCTCGCCCTCAACCGGATTGAGCTGATCGAGGCGTGAGAGCGTCTCTGCCATCACGTCGGGGTCGACAGCCGGGTAGCGAGCGCGGATCGCGGCGCGCTCGCCTTCCATGCGCTGGACCAGCTCGGCGCGCAGCTTGGCCAGGCGAGCCGATCGATGGGCGGTGATCGCGCCGGTGATGGCGGTGATTCGGCCGAGCTTGTCGGCGAGGTCACCGGCGTCGAGGAGATCGCGAAGCTCGCTGTGCTCGGCAGCCAGCTCGTCGGGCAGACCGGCGGGGGAGCTGGCGGCGACCTCCTGGGCGGCGCGCAACTCGCCGAGGTGGGCGTCGAGGAGCGACGCGAGTTGGGCGACGGTGGCTCGCCCGGCGACGAGGTCGTGCCACACGGCCAGGGCCGTCAGCACCGTTCCGTCGTCATCGCCCGACGCGAGGTCGCGGGCGGCGTCGGCGACCGTGGTGACGGCGGTCGGGACGGCGATGCCGAGGCCGACGAGGGTGGCGCGGACTCGGTCGGCTGCAGCGCCGTCCGGCGAGAAAATGTCGCGGGCCGTCCTCGCGAGCTCGTCCGTCGTCGGGTTTACCTTGGTGCCAACGATGCGGGTAAGCTTCTTCGCGAGCTCGACGCGCTTGTCGACGGGCACCACCTCCTCGTGCGAGCGGAAGCTTGCCGAGCGGAACGCCGCGGGGCCCTTGAACACCGCGTCGAGTCGCTGGTCGCCCGGGTTCTTGATCAGGGCGCCCTGGTATCGCACGTCCAGCAGGCCCTCGCGGACGCCGGCGGCGACGACTGCCTGGACCACCTCCATGGACGCGCCGTACGGCGGTGCCGCGAACGTCTTAGCAAGCGAGGCACCGGTCACCTCGGCGCCGTAGCCGTGCTGGGTGGCGATCTCGTCGAGCACCATCTTGAGCGGCCCCTTCGTCCGCTCGATCTCCTTGCCTGAGGGCTTGACCACGACGAGCTTGATCGCGGTGAGCGCGGCAGGAACCCCGTCGAGAGTTGCGTCGCGCAGGACGACGAGTGGGTCCGACGCCTTGAGTGAGGCGGCGAACTCGCCGAGGCGCGTGTAGATCTCGGGAATCCGCTCCTCGACGATCTTCTGGCCCCTCGTCTTGAGGTCGCCAGTCGGCGGTGCGTCGACCCGACCGAGGAAGACGACGCGCCCGGTGGCGAGGTCTGCCTCGATGCTGCGCCGTGCCTTGTCCTCCCACTCGGCCGCGATGCGCTTCTCCCGTGCCACCAGCTCGGCGTCCTCGCCACCGCGCGCGCTGGCCTGACGGCGGTTGATCATCTCTTGGCTCTTGTGGAGCTCCTCGAGTGCCTGCAGTGACGCGTTCGACAGCGTGTGGGTCCACCACACGGTGTTCTTCTTGACCCTCGACTCGGTGATGATGCCGTGGAGCTCGTTCGGGTCCTGCTCGACGACCACGAGGGGCACGTCTCCCTTCGACAGCTTCTCGTCGCCGACGGTCAGCTCGACCGTGAACGTCCGTCCAGCGTTGACCGAGAGGCTCCCGAGCGGGCCCTCGAGGAGCTGCTTTCGGAGGCGGTTGACGTCGGCGACCTTGGGAGTGATCACGTTGCGCGCCTCGATCCACGACTTCCCCTCGGGCGACTGCAGGCGGTAGCCGGCGGTGCCGAGCTCGATGCGTCCTTCGTCGACGAGCGTCTTCAACGCCACCTTCACGTCGGCCTCGAGCGACTCGGCGGCCATGTCGTCGTGGAGGAGCACGGCGATGTTGTGGGCGTCGAGCGTGAGGTCGCGGACGTCGACGCACAGCGCGATCACCTTGAGGGCGCGGGTCGGGAGCGCATCGGGACAGTGGCGGGCCGCGACCTGCTCGACTTCGTCGCGCCATCGGGGCGGCACGATCGAGGCCATGACGTCGTAGGCGCGGTCGACCGTGGCGAGGCGCCCGACCTGTTCGGCCGCGATGCCGACGTCGGGCGAGATCACGAGCTGCTGGGTGAGGCGCAGGAGCGTGCGGTTGGCGCCGCCCACCATGCCGCCTTCGCGGCGGGCGGCGACGGCGTCGATGAACAGCCGGACCTGGTACGGCAGCAGCGGGTAGAGGCGCACGACGTGCTCCTCGGCCAGGTCGGCCCCGCGGGAGCCGGTGAGCTTGATGTTCGCATTCAGCTGGTTGCGGGAGGCCGCGAACCTCGTTCGGACCTCGGCCTGCCCGTCCGCGGACTTGTCCAAGACGCGGGCGGCGACGACGTCTTCGATGTCGGACGGGAGCAGGTCGACCTTGATCGGGAAGCGGTCCTTCACCCGGGCGAGCTCGCTCCGGTTGCCCTCGAGCGACTCGACGATGTCCTCGAGCCGCTGCTGACTTGTGGCCAAAAGCCACAGCCGGCCGCGCGTCTTCTGGAGCGCCTCGGCCACACCTTGGAGGTCGCCGACACGGTGGACGTCGCGAGCCACGTACTGGCCGACCTCGTCGATTACGAACATCACGCGGGTGGCGCCCTGGCCGCGGCGGTCGAGTAGATCCAGCGCTCGTTGCGCCAACCAGTTCGCGTCGATGGCAATGTCGAAGTGGCTGTGGGCGAAGCTGTCGGGGGTCTCGAAGGTCTCGGGCTCGATGTCGTGCAGGACCCGGCTCATCTCGCTCTTGGCGAGGGGGTCGTGATGGTCGCTCGACCACGGCCGGTCGTACAGCTCCTGGTACCGGGCGGCGAACTTCTCGTAGAGGCCCTTCTTCTCGAGCCGGATCTCCTGCTCGGCGAGGGCGATCACCGTCGAGTAGCCGAGGCGGTCGAGCAGGGCGCGGTACAGCGGTAGGACGATGCTCTCGCCCTCGTTCAACACGTTTCGGGCGGAGAGCAGGTCGACGAGGACGGTGACGGCCTTTGCCCGGTCGTGGATCTGCGTCGTCAGGAGCTGCTTGAGCCGGGGCGCGGTGGTGTGGGCGAAGAACCAGTCGCTCGCCTGCTTCCCGTCGACGACCGGGTTGGCGACGAGGTAGCCGATGACCTTGGCGAAGCTCGACTTTCCGGAGCCGAAGAACCCCGAGATCCAGACGTTGGTGTCCTCGGTCGGGTTGTCGATGGTTTCCTGGTAGGAGTCGAGCACCTCCCCCATCGCTGTTTGGATGCGCTCGGTCGCGACGTACTCGGTCAGCTCGTCGGCGACGGTCTTCTCGTCGTCGAGCTCGACCTTGATGACCTCCTCGATGCGGCGCTCGATCGGCCGGCGGAAGACCTCTGCGACCTTCACTCGTCGTCTCCTCTCGGGATGATCGTGGCGCGGTAGCCGTAGTGCGGCGGCAGTATGTCCATGAAGCTGAGGCCGAAGTCGCCATGAAGGCGTCCTGGGTACAGCAGGGTGACCGGCAGGAGGACTCGCCCGAGCAGCTCGTCGAGGAGCCCGGAGGTGCGGATCGCGGGATACAGGGCACCGGCGCGGTAGAGGAACACGGCCGACCTGGGTGAGACCTCGTTGACGGCGTCGACGATGCGGTCGGTGAGCGACAGGCTGCGCCGCAGGAGGTTCCCGATGGACTCGATGACCTCCGCGAGCGCTGTCGGACCGCCGGCCTGCTCGGCGCTGACGATCGCGTCGAAGCGCCCGCTCTCCTCGATCGCCTGCCAGAAGAGATCGGCGAGGGAGATCGCGACGCAGTTGATCTGCTTGGCTTCGAGCCAGATCTTGAGGTCGGCGAGATCCCGCCGGACCCGGTACTCCTGGTGCGGCAGGTACTGGTAGAGCTGGTACGGGCCGTCGCCGACTGGCTTCGCATGGAACGCGACGATGGTGTCGGCGACTTGCTGAATGGTCCTAGGCAGCGGCACGAATCGCCTCCTCGACGGTCGCGACGTGCCAGTCGATTCTGATCGCCGTTCCGGCGCTGCCATAGGTGAGGAGTCCCGCGCAGGCAGCCTGGTGCAGAAGGTCGTCGACGCGCCCGCGGCCGAGGAGCCAACGCCGCCACACAGGAGATGTGGCGATGGTCGTCGACGACGCGCCCTGCTCGTGGAGGCGGAACGCGACGTACGCGAAGCCACGCAAGGACAGCCGCGGCGGCGCGAACCGTTTGAGCTTGCCGCCTTCGAAAACCTGGAAGTCGCGCAGTGCGGCCAGCAGTCCGCGGCCGACTTTGATCCGCACCGTCGGCGACCAGTCGGCCAAGACGCCCGCGACGGCTTGCTCCGCCAGCCATGACGTAGCGTCGTCGATCGTCACGCGGGACCGCCCGGCGTCGTACCACGCGAAGCACGGCCCCTCTGCAAACGCAGCGAGCAAGCGCTCGTCCCGGCTCGTCTCGTAGTAGGCGGCCTCGATGAAGGCCCGGTGATCGGGGAGCAGCCGCTTCAGCGCGGCGACCACGTGAGGTCCCGGTTCGACAAAACGAGGCGCCAGGCAGCGCAACAGGACGTCATCGAGGCGGCGCCTGGTCGTCTTGCCAAGCAGGTTCTCGTCGGCGACGCGCCGGACGTTCACCTCAGCCGGCTCCGACACGTCCCAGACCTCCACGAGTCGGCGGGCGTCGGGGAGCAACGCGCCCCCCTTCTGGATGTTGACGGTAAACGCCGGCGCCGTCATGCGAGATCGAAGTAGGGGACAGCGAGGTCGCGACCTTGACCTGCGTACGCAGCAGCCAGGAACTTCGCGACCGCCGCGGCACGGACAGGATCGGCAAGCTCGGCTGCGGCCACCTTGCCGAGTCGCAGCGTCGTACCGATCCGCTCGCCCGGTGGCGCCTCCCCGGTCGCGGCGCCGACCTCGGCGTGGGCGGCGTCGGCCGTCGACCAGCCGCGGAGCTCGTCGAGGAAGCTCGTCTCGCCACTTGTCTTCAGCTCCGCCAACCACGCGAGCGCCTCTGCGAAGGCCGGAAGTGGGTCGCCGAAGAGGTGGAGGACGTCGTCGCGATCCGGCAAGGCGTCGGCGTGGCGCTTCGCCGCGGACAGCACGGCAAGCTCGGCCCCCACAACCGTTGCCGTTCGGGGGAACAGGTCCGGCAACACGTACTCGCCGACCGTGTCAAGGCCATGCGACCGCCACCAGCCGGCGAGGTCCGCCTCGCCCAGGCGCGCGACGGCAACCACGAGGCGCGCCGAGTCGCTCGCCGTCATGGGGAGGCCTCACGACCTCGAGAGCATGGCCAACTGACCACTGTCCTCGTCTCTGCCACGCCGACGTCGAACGACGTAGGTCGTCCCCAGTGTAGAGACGGTATGACACTTCTCAAGCGACTTCCCAAGACATCCGATGGGAAGTATCGTGGGAAGCGTGATCGAGACACCGTTTGGACCGCCGGCGCCCGAGGTGCCATTGCCCCGATCGCCGCTGGCGTTCGTGGTCGCGCAGGTGCGGTTCGAGCGGGTGGCGTCGATCGGATCGGAGGACTTCATCGCCGGGTTCCAAGAGGCGATCCGCGGCGTGTATCCGGTGATGCGACGTGAGCAACAAGCCGGAATCCTCGTCGGGCCAGATGGTCAGATCACGACGGCCGAGTCGGGACACTTGTGGCGGTTCGACGAACGACCAGAGGGCTGGCAGGTCATGCTTGCGCCTGACTTCTTGGCGCTCGCCACCACCCGCTACACGCGTCGACGGGACTTCCTCGACCGGCTGACGGCGCTGCTCGTGGCTGCCCAACGAGAGCTGCGGGTGCGGTTCTGCGAGCGGATCGGCATCAGGTACGTCGACCGCGTTACCGACACCGCACTCCTCGGTCGCCTCGCCGAGCTGTTACGCGCCGAGGTGCTCGGCACGGTCGGGACACCGGCAGGCGACGGTGCCGACCTCGTGCACGCGTTCAGCGACACGACCTACCACCTACCGGATGGCCTGGAACTGCACGGCCGCTGGGGTGTGCTCCCCGAGATGGCGACCTTCGATCCCGCCATCGCTCCCGTTAAGTCGCGCAGCTGGGTGCTCGATCTCGACGCCTACACAGGGGAACCCATGCCATTCGAGCCAGTCGCACTCGGGGCGAAGGCCGAGTCCGCGTGTGAGCGGATCTACCGCTTCTTCCGGTGGGCCGTTGACGATTCGTTCCTCGTCGCGTATGGAGGGCAGCCATGAGCATGGTCGACACGCCGGCCTCGTACTTGCGGTGCGGAGCCGCGAGCGACGTAGAGATCGTGCCAGGGCTGCTGGCGACGACAGTGTTCGGCACGAACGCCGGCATTCCGCTCTGCGCGTACCTCCGCCACCACGTCCTCGGCGTCACGACGGTCCCGGCGTTCGAGCATCGTGAGATGGAGATCGTGGCTGAGGTCCGTCGGCTTCGTGACGATATCTGCCGGCGGGGCCTCACCCGCCAGGACGTGGCGCGCGGGATTGGCGTCGATCGGCGCTCATTGTCGGGCTATGCCAGCGGCGAGATCAACCCGCAGCCCGAACGTATTGAGGCGCTCCGCATCCTTGCCCGCGTCACGCGTGAGATCGAGGCGGAGCATCCTGGTCACGTCCGCGACATCGTGCTGAGCCAACGCGGCGATTCGACGCTGCTCGACTCGATCGGTGCGGGCCGGTACGCGGTCGCCACGGCGTGGCGGACGTGGGTGGCACGCCTTCGAGCCCGGGTGGACGTTCGACCGCGCGCCGTCGACCAAGTCGAGCCCATCTGGTCGGCCGCTGTTCGCGCTCTCGCTGCTGGTCAGCTGGCGGCTCCGCCTCGAGCTGCCACAGCGCGGCCCGACGCGACCTATGAGATGGACACCACCGACGCGCACAGGCTCGAGGAACCCGACCTCGAACGCCGGCGTCCGGGCTACCGGTGATCCCCGCCGACTCCTTTTACGTCCCTGCGGACGGGCCGCCCCAGCAGGGCGACATCCTGCTCGCTGGTGTTGTCCGACTCGTAGCCGACGACCGATTCACGCCACCCCAGTGGACGCGACTCGACGCGTACGACATCACGGTGACCGCTCCTGCGGGCGACCACGCCGACCTACGCATCACCGCCGGCCCTGCGCTGGTGATGGTGACTTCGCACGACTGCCACTTCGACAAGGAATGGAACCGCCGCCGGAGCCAGCTGATCAAGCAGGGCGTACCCCAAGCCGAAGCGGAGCGCCTGGCGAGTGAGGACGCGAGCCTTGACCGCACGTTTACGGCGAGCCCACTGCTGCATCCCGACGACCTCGACGTAGATCGTGGGAACCTCATGGCGGGGAAGATGCTCGGCTACCTGCCGGTTCCGGCCTCGGCGGATGGCCTCGTTCCGGAAGCGGTCGTCGACCTGACGTACCGGGTGACGCTTGACCGTCTCGACATCGTGCGCGTCGCTTCGATCAGCGCAACGGCGAGGGCTCAGCTTCGTCACGCGTTGACGCGGCTTGATTCACTGCGCGCGGTGACCGTCGGGTTCGAGATCGAGACCGTCGTCGGCAAGCACATCGCGGCGGTGACCTTCCCGTCGGCGAATCCGCTAGCCGTGCAGCTCCACCTGGACGACGGCTCGACGATTGAGCTGTTGCAGCAGCCGACGGACCCGGAGGCAGGACCGACCCGGGCGGCGCCGCCCGGTCCTGCGGCGTGAACTCCCGCGGGATCACCGTCCGAGCGACAAACCGTGTTTTAGGTCTCTCCCGGGCGCACTGATCGCTTCTTGCACAGACTTGGCAACACGATCGTGCTCGTACCGGTCGAGGATCTGCTTCGGTCGTTCGCCGAGAAGGTCGCGTAGCGACGCCGCTCGGTCCGGCCAGTCGTGCCCGCGCTCGTCGAGGTAGACGGCGAGGTTCTCGACGGCGCTGTCCCAGCGGAGGCGATCGCGCTGCGACGTGGGGCGGTGGCCGAGCAGGTCAAGGGCGGCCTGCGGCGGATCGGCGACGGCCGAGATCCGGACCGAGAGCCGACGAGTGGAGCTGGCCCGGGCGAGAAGGTGTGCTCGGTCGAACTCGGCTGTGTGTTCAATGGCGAACGCGTCGTGCTGTCCCTGCTGTGCCCGGAGTTCAGTGACGCGATCTTCGCGCTGCCTCACGGACCGCTCGAGCGACTCGACCTTCTGTGCGACCTGCTGGCGGGAACTCAGCTTCCAGCCGGGCTTGGCGCGTTGCATCGCCTCATGCCGCGCTCGTTCGAAGGCCAGTCGCCGCTCCTCGCGAGCGATCTGGTCGGCAACCGACGGCGGTTGCGTTGCGAGTACGGCATTGAGTCGACGCCGTTCCTCAGTCAACTCCTTGAGCGTGTGCGTCCGCGCTAGCTCTGCCGCCTCGATGGCACGAGGGTCCATCTCCACGGCGAGAGTGTCGTCACTCCGCCGGCTGAGCGCCTCCGTCACCGTCTCAAAGCCCGTGGCCTCCGGTTCAACCACTCGGGGATCGGCTTCATCGTCGAGGGCGAGCTCGCCGTCGACGACGTATAGGTTCGTGGCGTCGGTGGCTCGGGTGATGGCGACGTAGCCCTCCTCGAAGCGCGACGCGTCCGAGGGGTAGTAGCGGGCTTGATCGAGGGTGGCGCCTTGGAGTCCGTAGGTGGTGCGGGCGTAGGCATGCTCGAGGTGGCCGGAGTCGAGGTAGCTGGCCGGAAGGCGGATGGTGCCCTCGTTGGCGAAGGTACCTCGATTTCGCCGTGGTCGTGGTCGATGGCGACGACTCGACCGGCGCTGCCGTTCTTGACGGACTCGCGGCGGCCAGGTGCGTGGAGCGAGCGGTCGTTGCGGCGGGCGACGACGTCGTCGCTGATCAGGAACTCGCGGCCGTTGACGACGAGCGGGTCCCCGGTGAGGACGCCTTCAGCTTTGAGGAGGGCGCGGGCGCGGTCGTTCAACGCGCGCCGGGCGGCGTTCGTGCCGGCGAGCATCGGTGACACCGATCCGGCACACCGGTCGGTCCACCAGTCGCGGACGAGGGCGTCGTAGGTATCGGCCGCCGTGTCGCCGCGGTGGACCTTGCCGTCGGCTTCGTACTGGTCGAGCGCTCGCTCGATGTTGCCCTGGCGGTAGTCCTCGATGGATCGGCGCTCGGCCCGGTCGCGCTGGCGTCGGTTCTCGACGAGCCGGACGACCGTCGGGTCGTCGCGGCCGGCGAGCGCCTTGAACACGCCGCCCGTGTCCACCGACGTGTGCTGGTCGGGGTCGCCGATGAGCTTGATGGCGCCGCCCGCACGGTCGACGTGGGCGGCGAGCCGCGCGAACTCGCGCGTGCCCACCATCGACGCCTCGTCGACCAGGAGGACTGTGCCGGGTGCGAGGTGGTTGCCGCGCTGTTCAAGGTCGATGAGCAGGCTGGCGAGTGTCTGCGCCGGCCGCCGCGTGTACCGCTCGAACCCGACGGCAGCCTCCAGCTCGGCCGCGGCGGTGGCGCTCACGGCGCATCCGGCGACGGGTACGCCCGCGGCGGCATAGGCATCGACGCAGGCGGCGGTGGCGTAGGTCTTGCCGGAGCCGGGACGGCCGACCACCACCTGGATTTCTCGGGACGTCGAGCAGACGGAGCGGACCATCTCGACCTGCTCGTCGGACAGCTCGGGGTGGAGCGCCAGCGTCCGCTCGATGCACCCGCTGTCGACGGCGGGCCCTCGTGGCTCGGTCGCGCAGGTGAGGAGGCCGGTCTCGATCTCGATGAGCTCCGGGGTGCTGAACGCGGCGGTGCCACCGGTGCGGATGCGGCGATTGTCGAGGCCGACAACGACCTGGGAGTTCCGGCCCGAAGACGGTCCGGCGAGCACGACCACCCGCTCGGAGGCGAGGAACCGGTCGGCCAGCCGCTCGACCTTGGGCGCCG
>JADDQY010000118.1 GCA_016781135.1 Actinomycetota bacterium | reverse complement strand
TCGCCTCGCAGGCGGAGCTGATCAGGTCTCAGGCGGAGCTGATCGAGTCGCAGCGCGAGACGATCGAGAAGCTCGAGGCCAAGGTCGCCGGCCTGGAGCGCCAGCTGTGCCAGAACTCGGGGAACTCGGGCACGCCGCCGTCGCGCGACACCGCCGCCGAGCGTCAGCGCCAGGCCGAGGAGCGTCAGCGCCGGCCCCAGGCGAAAGGGGCCGGGGCGAAGCGCCGCAAGGGCAAGCAAAGGGGCGCCCCGGGCACGGGGCTGCGGATGTCGGCGGCGCCTGACGAGGTCGTCGACCACCGGCCCGCGCGGTGCGGGGGCTGCGGCGCCGAGCTGG
Organism: Actinomycetota bacterium; assembly: GCA_016781135.1. Classification (GTDB taxonomy): domain Bacteria; phylum Actinomycetota; class Acidimicrobiia; order Acidimicrobiales; family CADCSY01; genus JADDRA01. Next base: position 23,306 of record JADDQY010000118.1, on the reverse strand, counting down.
GCGACGATGCCCCCAGCGAGTTTGCTGCCCGGCAGGTCGTCGACCTGCCCGAGGTCAAGCCCGTGGTGAGCGAGCACCGGGGCCCACGCCTGCGAATGCAGCTGCCGACACGTCACCCGGGCGGAGTTCCCCGAGGGGGTGAGGGCGCCGGTCAGCTACGGCCCCCGCGCCCGGGCGGTCATCGCCTACCTGCTGGGCCGCCGGCACCTGCCCACCCGGCGGGTGGCGGAGGCGATGGCCGACCTCTTCGGGCTGGAGGTTTCCACCGGCGCCGTCGACTCGGTCTACTCCGAGGCGTCGCGCCGCCTGCGGGGCTTCATCGCCGCCCTGGTGGCGCTGCTGCGCACCCGCCGACGCCGGCGGGTCGAACGGCTACCGCTCCCGGGCGTGGAAGACCGAGCTGGCCAAGCTGGCGGCGACGATCGGGCTGGTGATCCCGTCGTCCCCGTGCGGCCGCAGGGGGTTGTCGTCGACCTGGCCTTCTGCCGGGGGGGCGCAGGGGGTTGTCGTCGACCTGGCCTTCTGCCGGGGGGGCGCACCCCGCTGGCCGTCATGCTCGGATGCCAAAGACCCGGTACCCGTCCCGACGCCGCTGCATTCGGGAGAGGGCCACCCATCAGCGCACCCGGAGCAGCGCCAAGTAGAGCGTGAGCCCCGGGCCGAACGCCATGCCGACGATGTGGTCGCCCGGCGAGGGGCGGCGCTGGCGTGCGAGCTGATCGAGCACGATGAGCACCGTCGCCGAGGAGCAGTTGCCGTGATCGCGCAGCACCTGGCGCGACGGCGCGACGTCGTCGTCGTGTAGCCCGAGCCGCTCGGCGACGGTGCTGATGATCCGTGGACCGCCGGGGTGGATGGCCCAGTGGTCCACGTCAGCGATCCGGAGGCGGTGGCGGCCCAGGAGATCGGCCGTCACTCGCTCCACGTGCTCCCCGAGCACGGAGGACACGCGTGGGGAGAGGTTCATCCGGAAGCCGAGATCGGTCACCTGCCACGCCATGTGCTCGAGCACCGTCGAGTCGGTGAACGCGGCCAGGTCGACCAGTTCGAGGCCAGGGGCGGAGGGATGGACAGCAACCGCGGCGGCAGCGTCAGAGAAGATTGCGTGGGCGACGATCTGGTCCACGTCGTCGGTGGCGGGTTGGAGGTGGAGGCTGGTGAGCTCCACGCACAGAAGCACGCCGACCTTGCCCCGGGCCACGGCGGCGTCGGCGACGGCGGCGAGCGCGGGGAGGGCGGCGTAGCAGCCCATGTGGCCCACGTGGAGGCGCTCGACCGAGGCGGGCATGGCGAGGTCGCGTGCCAGCAGGATGTCCACACCGGGGCTCGCGTAGCCGGTGCAGGAGACCACCGCGAACATCTCGACGTCTCCTGGGGCCAGGCCGGCGTCTGTCAGGCAGGCGGACAGCGCCTCTTTGCCGAGGGGCAGCGCTTCGTCCACGAAGCGGCGCATGCGCGCGCCGGTGCTCAGGGTGCTGATGTCCTCGACCCGGGGGTCCACCACGGCATGCCGGCGTGCCACGCCCGCGTTTCGCCAGATGCGGGGAGCGCTCCTACTCGCCGAGTGGTGGGACGAAAAGAACTGGTCCCACACCGAACGCTGATCGAGGGGCGCCGGGAAGGCGGTGCCGATACCGCTGATCGCCGCCTTCACCGTGAGTGCGCCCCGAGTCCCCCGTGGAGTCCCAGCCCCGATGCCCCCAGGACCTTCGCGGCGATGTCGCTGGCGAGGGGCATGACACGGCCAGGGCGCGCAGCACACGGCAATCGCTCGAGCTCACCGCGCCGCATCAGGTCTGCCAGGCTGCAGGCATCGGTGGGGCGGCGGCAACGTCGAAGGCGGTGTCGCCGACGAGGGGCTCGGCGCGATGGCCCAGCGGCGGTCTCGGGATGGCCAGCAAGGGCATATCGCACGCCCACATGGTCCTCGAAACTGCCGCCGAGGTGGGACGCGGGGAGCCCCGGAGGCCCCTGCGCCCCGGGGCCCGGAATATCGGGCTCAGAGGGCGCCGTGGTTCTTGTACGCCAGGCCCTGCCCACCGACGACCCGGTGCGATGGCGAGGTGGATCAGCCCGCCGGCCAGCCCCCACAGCCAGAGGTTGTCGTCGACCCGATGAGGTCGAAGAGCAAGGCGTAGAGCAAATGCGGCGAACACGGCAACGCCCTCATGGAACACGAACCCGGTCGGGTACCCCGGAGCGCCGGGAACCCCGGAGCGCCGGGAACCCTCCGCAGGTTCTGCCCCCGGGTCCGGAAGATGTCCTGGTTCAGGGGGAGGCCGGAGGACCTTTTGCAGGTACACCGGGCCCTCCATGATCAAGCCGGCGGTGGGCCACATGCCGTACCGTCTCCCTCGGCGCTCGGTCCGTTAGACCCGATCTCGGCGGCAGCCGAGGTGGAGGCCATTGCTGACCAACGGGCCGGAGGCGTCGGGTGGAGGTGCCCGGGGTAGTGGTGACGATCACTGACCGGAGGCGCAGGCGCCTCCTGCCGTGCGAGGGAGCGGGGGAGGGGGGCTTCTCGAACGACGACGAGGTGCACGATGGGCCCGATGAGTGATGACAGCCGCTGCGGTGGGACCTACCGGCTGAAGGGTGAACGGGGAACACGCTTCGTTCCCGAGCAGACCGCGCTTCTCGTGATCGACCCGGTGAATGACTTTCTGTCCGAGGGCGGGGCGGATTGGGACATGGCGAGAAGCATCGTCGAGAAGCACGATGTGGTCGGGCACCTCAGGCAGGTCATCGAGGGCGCGCGCGAGCGACAAATCCCGGTGCTGTTCGCTCCCATGGCGTACACCGCGGAGGACTACGAGCACGAGGAGCTCCAGCGGCGCAGCGGTATCAACCGCATGATGTTCGAGAAGAAGATGTTCCTCGCGGGCTCCTGGGGAGCGGACTTCCACCCCGAGCTTCGCCCGGAAGAGCACGAGATCGTCCTCCTCCCCCACAAGGGGGTGGACGTCTTCGAGACCGATCTCCAGGACCACCTCGAGCGCTTGGGCACCACGCACCTGGTGATCTCGGGCATGACCGCGAACCTGTGCTGCGAGTCAACCGGACGGCACGCGATGGAGCACGGCTACGACGTCACCTTCCTGCGCGACGCCATTGGCGCTGACAGCCTCGCCGCCTACGAGGCCTCGATCCGATTGAACTATCCGCTCATCGGAAATGCCGTGCTCGAGGTCACCGAGTTCCTGGCTGCCGTCGAACCCGTCAGGTCCGTTCCCGGGAAGGGTGACAAGGTCCTCGGTTCTGACCACCTCGAGCTCGGGACGGTCGAGGAGGTGGTCGAGGGCGATGGGGAGCGCCCCGGCTACCTCGTGGTGCCTCGCGGCCTCGTGTTCGAACGGGACACGTTCATCCCGCTCGACGCGGTGACGAAGGTGGGCGACGGCGAGGTGTTCGTCAACGTGCCGAGGCTCTTCGTCGGCAAGATGCCCTGGGACGAGAGACCCACGAGCGCCAGCAGGCGGGAGAAGCTCGGCCGGCGTCGACAGGATGTGCCCGCTTTGTACACGACCCGTTCCCCGTCGGTCGAAGGTCACCGCTCCGAACCGCTTGCCCCCGATGAGGAGTGACGTCCCCGGCGTCGTGTAGTCGCTCCTGGTGTTCGCGTCGCCGCCTCAGACCGGCAACAGACGGACGGTGGTAGAGGTCCTCGAAGTCGGCAGGGGTGCGGTCCGTGCCCGGCGCCCTCGCCGAGGCACCGCTGCTCGACGGGCGCGCTCCGGACCTTCGCGTCCCGGCTCGTGGATGAGCAGGGCGCAGGCAGGCCACGAGGAAATAGTTGACGTAGCAACTAGGTTGGACAGCATGAAGTTGAGACGTCAACCAACTAGAAGGAGAGACCAATGAGCACCCTCACCACCACGCCTGTCACTCAGGACCTGACCGGCGAGTACACCCTTGACCCCGCCCACTCGCGCATCGGTTTCGTGGCCCGGCACGCCATGGTCACCAAGGTCCGGGGCTCGTTCAACGAGTTCGAGGGGCACGGCTACTTCGACGCCGCCGACCCGTCCCGCTCGTACCTCGAGGTCACCATCGAGGCCGCGAGCATCGACACACGGAACACCGACCGCGACGCTCACCTGCGCAGCAACGAGTTCTTCGACATGGAGAACTACCCCGAGATCCACTTCGTGAGCACGTCGGCCGAGGCCGTCGACGACACGACGTACCGGGTGACCGGTGACTTGACCATCAAGGGCGTCACCAAGCCGGTCACCATCGACTTCGAGTACACCGGCGTCGCCCTCGACCCCTTCGGGAACCGGCGCCTCGGGCTCGAGGGCAGCACCACCATCAACCGCAAGGACTGGGGCGTGAACTTCAACGCCGCCCTGGAGACCGGTGGTGTGCTGGTCAGCGAGAAGGTCGTCCTCGAGTTCGAGGTCTCGGCGATCAAGAACGTCATCTGACCGACCTTCGCCGCGCCGGCCGCGGTGCCACCCCAGGGGCACCGCGGCCGGCGACGACCACCGCTTCGTCTGGGAGGCCCCGATGTCCGACACCCTTCTCACCCCGCGGCTCGAGGTTTGTCGAGCCGACCAGCGCTTCGCCACCCGCACCGGATGGCTCGACTCCAAGCACTCGTTCTCGTTCAGCCACCACTGGGACCCGGACAACACCCACCACGGGCTCCTGCTCGTCAACAACGACGACATCGTCGCCCCGGGCACCGGGTTCGAGACCCACCCCCATCGCGACATGGAGATCGTCACCTGGGTGCTCCAGGGCTCCCTGGTCCATCAGGACTCCGAGGGCAACAAGGGCGTGATCCATCCCGGCCTCGCCCAGCGCATGAGCGCGGGCACGGGCATCCTGCACTCCGAGAAGAACGACGCTTGGCGGATGCACGGCGGTCCCAGCCGAGACGAGCCGGTGCGCTTCATCCAGATGTGGGTCGTCCCCGACGAGGACGGGATCAGGCCCGGCTACGAGCAGGTTGAGATCGACGACGAACTGCTGCGGGGCGATCTCGTACCCGTGGCCTCCGGGACCGACGAGCACGCCCAGGACGCTGTCATCCGCATCACCAACTCGTACGCCACCCTCTACGCGGCCCGCCTCCAACCCGGTGCCGTCGTCACCGTGCCCGACGCTCCGTACGTCCACCTCTTCGTCGCCCGTGGCATCGTCGACCTCGAGACCGCGGGTACCCTCGGTCAGGGTGACGCCGTTCGGCTGACCGCCACTGGCGGCCATCGGGTTACGGCAGTCGAGGCTGCCGAGGTGCTCATCTGGGAGATGCACGCCCGGCTTGCGCCGTAGTCAGGTCGCCGCCGTGGGAAGGAGCAGCCATGGCAACGACGGCGTCACACGTCCCCGAGGGGTCGCTGGAAGGCCGGCAGCGCCGCCCGGGAGCGTCGACCGACGACGAGGCGCGCTGGCTGAGCGACGAGGAGCACGCCGCATGGAGGGGTCTGCAGCGCATGCAGGCCGCCCTTGGCGCCACCCTGAACCGCCAGCTCTCCGCCGAGGCCGGCCTGTCCCTTCAGGACTACGCCGTGCTCGTAGCCCTCACCGACCACGCGGAGGGAAAGATGCGACCCTTCGAGCTCGGCCGGGAGCTCGGTTGGGAGAAGAGTCGCTTGTCCCACCACCTCTCCCGGATGGTCGAGCGCGGCCTCATCGCGCGCGAGAAGTGCCCGACCGACCAGCGCGGCTGGTTTGTGGGAATCACCGACCAAGGCCGCGAGGCGATCGAAGCAGCCGCTCCCGGGCACGTGGCGTCCGTTCGCCGGTGGTTCGTGGACCGCCTGACGCCTGCCGAGCTCGAGGCGCTGACCGCCATCGCCCACGCCGTCCTCGACGGTCTTTCCGGGGAGTGCGAGGCCGAGCTCGACGCCTGTGGACGCTGAGAGATGTCGACGGGTGTCCCATCGTGGTCGACGCTCGAGCGGGTGAGGCGCACCGGGAGCAGGGAGGGCCACGAGCTGCCCTTGCCCGAGGAGGCGCAGCCGGGCACCGGCGGGCTGTTGCCGGCCGAGCTGGGTAGGGCTGGAGCATGGCGAACCTTCGAGGGTCGACGTCAGGTGGGGAGTCGATCGGCGAGCTGTTCTCGCAGCTGGGCCACCAGGTGGGCGAGCTCATCGGCAAGGAGATGCAGCTGGCGCGAGCGGAGCTGCGCGAGGAGCTGGACAAGGGGGTGAAGGCGACGGCGTCGCTGAGCGGCGCCGCCGTCGTCGGACTCGTCGCCTTGGTGTTCCTGTCCTCGGCAGCGGCATGGGGTCTGGCCGAGGTGATAGCCCCCGGCTGGGCGTTCCTCATCGTCGGAGCGGTGCAGGTGGCAGTGGCCGGAGTGCTGCTCCTGACCGGACGCCGCCAGGTGGCGGCGATCGACCCCGTCCCGCACGAGACGGTGGAGACGCTGAAGGAGGACGCCCGATGGGCAAAGAGCCAGAAGAGCTGAAGCAGGAGATCGCCGAGGTTCGCACCGACATCAGCGAGACCGTCGAGCAGCTCTCAGCCAGGCTGAGCCCTCGTCAGCAGGCAGCGGCGAAGGTCCAACAGGCCAAGGGCCGGCTGCACCGCCTCCGCCATGCCCCCATGATCGACTCGGTGGTCGGCGTGATGTACGCCCCGTTGTTCCCCCTGACCGAGAAGTTGCAGCTCAACCGGCACAAGCGACGCGCCTTCGACCCCACCCACGTGCTGGTCCCCGAAGGCTACGCCGTGGAGGTCGTGGCCACCGGGTTGAACGGGCCGGTTCACTGCTGCTTCGACGACAACGGCGACGCCTACGTCACCGAGAGTGGCCACAAGATCGACTCGAAGCCTCGGGTGGTGAAGGTCAACACCACCACCGGCGCCGCCGAGACCTTCTTCGAGCTGCCCTTCGAGCGCTGGCGAAAGACCGGGGCGGTCACCGGCGCCTGCTGGTACGGCGGCTCCCTCTATCTGATGAACACCGACACCCTGTCGCGCATCGGGCCCGATGGACACCTCGAGGAGATCGTCACCGACCTGCCAGGGCGGGGCGACCACCAGAGCAACTATCCGGTGGTGGGGCCGGACGGCAAGATCTACTTCGGGCAGGGGAGCGCGACGAACACCGCCGTCGTGGGGGCCGACAACTTCGCCTACGAATGGCTGCGCTACTTTCCGGACGTCCACGACCGCCCCGGCCAAGACGTCGTCCTGGCCGGGCGGAACTATGAGTCCCCCAACGTCCTCGGCAGGATCACCGAGACGGTGCGGACCGGCGCCTACGTGCCGTTCGGGACCGAGACCACGCCGGGGCAGGTGATCAAGGGCGACGTCAAGTGCAACGGTGCCGTCCTTCGCTGCAACCCCGACGGCTCGGGCCTGGAGCTCGTCGCCTGGGGGCTGCGCAACCCCCATGGCATCGCCTTCGCCTCCGATGGGCGGCTGTTCGCCACCGATCAGGGCATCGACGAGCGGAGCGCCCGCTACATCGTCGGCGACCACGAGGACTTCTACGAGATCGTCGAAGGTGCCTGGTACGGATGGCCCGACTTCGCATCGGGGATCCGCCTCGACGACCCGTACTGGGGCGACGGCGGCCGGGGCCGGGAGCCTGTCCTCGCCGAGCACCCCGACCCGACCCCCCCCAAGCCGTTCGCGACCTTCGACCAGCACAGCCGCCCCAACGGCGTCGACTTCTGCCGGGACCCGTCGTTCGGGTTCCCGGGCCAGGCCTTCGTCGCGCTGTTCGGCGACCTCACGCCGGTCACCGCCCGGCTGACCACGCCGTCCGGGTTCAAGGTCGTGCGCGTCGACGCCGCCACCGGCGAAGTCGCTGACTTCGCCGTCAACAAGATCCAAGGACCCGCCTCCAAGCTCCCTCACCGGGGCCTCGAGCGGCCCTCCCACTGCCAGTTCGGCCCCGACGGAGCTCTCTACGTCGTGGACTTCGGGCAGATCTCCCTCGCTCCCGAGAAGGGCGGCATCAGGGGACAACAGGGCACGGGGACGCTTTGGCGTATCCGGCCTACCTCGGACCGGACCGGAACCGCCCCGCCGGATCCGATCGTCGTGCCCTCCTACGCGCTGAGGCTCACCGCCGGGATGGCTGCTGTGTTCGCGCTGTTGTCGTGGAGGCGCCGACGGAAGCGCAAGAAGCGAAAGGAGCGAGCATGACCCGCATCGAACGGAGCATCGAGATCGACGCCCCGCCAGAGGCCGTCTTCAACGAGCTCACCGACCTGCACCACCTCACCCGATGGTCGACGATCACCGTCAGCCACGACGGTGGCGACGAGCCCCTGGCCTTGGGCCAGGAGTTCGAACAGAAGATACGGGTCGCCGGGATCAGGCTGCCGTCGAGTTGGCGCTGCACCGAGCACGACCCGCCCCGCATCGTCGCCTACGAGGCCACCTCGCCGGGCGGCGGGCGGCTCCACATGCGCCAGGTGGTCACCGAGACCGGATCGGGGAGCACGGTGGCGTTCACCATCGACTACGACCTTCCCGGCGGGATCCTGGGTGACCTCCTGGACCGGACCTTCGTGGAACGACGCAACGAGCGCGAAGCTGAGCACTCGCTCGAGAACCTCAAGGAGCTGGTCGAACACCGCCGGTGAGAAGGCAGGCCCTCGGGCATCCCGAGCGCGTTCCTTCTTGGTCGACGCCGACCCGGGGGCGCGGCGAGCGTGAGGGCTCAGCTCTCCTGAGCTATCTGGTAGCCGACGAGGATCAGGGCGTTGGCGAGGAAGAGCCAGACCGCCAGGAGGACGACCGCCGCCAGCCCGCTGGTGGCGTACCGCTGCTCGAAGTCGGCGCCCAGGTTGAGGAACATGACGTAGCCCAGCGAGAGCACCGAGATCGAACAGGCGGCTACGGCGGCCCCCCGGACCAGCCCGGACCGCCGCATGGGCCGGGGGCTGAAGATCAGGTAAATAGCCGCCACCGTCAACCAGCTGGCGGCGAAGCGGAACACCAGGGCCAGGGCCCATCCGGCGAGGCGGGCCAGGAGGCCCTCGCCGAGGATGGTCGTACCCAGGTAAGACGCCACCAAGCCGGCGAGGGCCAGGGCGGGCACCACTCCGAGTAGGGCCAGGGCCAGCGCCCGGCCCCTCAACCCCTTGGCCTCCCGGTCCCGACTGGGGGAGAGCCGCTCGAACGACCGCCGGATCCCCGCACCGTAGGCGGTGGCCGGCCAGAGAAGGGCCACCACGGCGCCCAGGCCCAGCCCGGCGCCGAGCTGGGCCACCCGCCGGAAGGCCTCGTCCAGGCTGAGCCGGTGAGGGGCCAGGCGGGCCAGGCGATCGGCCACCTCGTGCACCTGGGTGTCACTGGTCACCACGCTGAGCACCCAGAGCACCAGGATGGCGAAGGGCGCCACCGACACGAGGGCGTAGAAGGCGAGGCCTGCGGCCAGCATGAAGACGTCCTCGCCCCGCAGCCGCCGCACCACGTCGTCCACTGGCGGGGGCAAGCGCTCGACGAGTCGGTCAGCCGGCGGGAAGCGCCGAGCCGTCTGGGACCTGGCGCTCGGCACGAAGGGCAGTGTGCCCGGGGGCAACCAGGGCTAACGCGGTGACCGAGGTCCGTCCCTCGGCCGCTCGGAAGAGATGGACGCCAGCTGGACGGCGGACCGTGTTACCCGACGGTGACGTTCGCAGCCCGGAACCGGGGGTAGACGACGATGATGAGCGAGCGACCGATCGTCGTGGTCACCGGGGCATCGGCAGGCGCTGGCCGTGCCACCGTCCGCGCCTTCGCCGAGCGCGGCTTCGACGTGGCCCTGCTCGCTCGAGGGCGGGCGGGTCTGGAGGGAGCCGCAGCCGAGGTCGAGGGCGCTGGCGGGCGAGCCATCTGCCTGCCGACCGACGTGGCCGAGTGGGCCCAGGTCCGCGCCGCGGCGAGGCGCGTCGAGGAGGAGCTGGGACCGATCGAGGTGTGGGTCAACAGTGCCATGACGACGGTGTTCGCCTGGTTCGACGACGTGAGGCCCGAGGAGTTCCGCCGAGCCACGGAGGTGACCTATCTGGGACAGGTACACGGCACCATGGCCGCGCTCGAGTTGATGAAGCCGCGAGATCGCGGTCGGATCGTCAACGTCGGGTCCGCCCTGTCCTATGTCGGCATTCCCCTCCAGGCCGCCTACTGCGGCGCCAAGTTCGCGTGCAGGGGCTTCTTCGAGAGCGTCCACGCAGAGCTCCTCGCCCAGGGCAGCAATGTCGCCATCTCCATGGTGCACTTACCCGCCGTGAACACCCCTCAGTTCGACTGGTGCCTGTCCCGGCTCCCCAACAAGCCCCAACCGGTGCCCCCCATCTACCCCCCGGAGACGGCGGCGAAGTTCATCGTCAGGGCCGCCACCGACGGGCGGCGGTCGAAGATCGTCGGCAGCTGGAACAAGGTGGTGGTGGGCGCGGCGAAATTCGCGCCAGCGGTGCTCTCTGAGTTCGTTGCCCGCACAGCGGTGAGTGGCCAGCAGACCCCTGAGCCGGCGGCGCCCGACCGGCCGGCCAACTTGTTCGAGCCGGTCGACCGTGACGGTGACCACGGGGCCTTCGGGTCGTTCACCCAGCAGGACCGAGGGTTCTGGACCCCGAGCTTTCTCGAGTCGCTGCCGAACACCGCCCGGACCGCAGCCGAGGCGGCGGTCGCCGCCGCCAGGCACAAGGTGCGGTCCTTCGTCTCCTCGTCTGCAGTTGCGCGGCGAGAGGCGAGACCGACGAGAGGAGATTCGACATGACCACACCAGCTGCTCGCCCCGAACGGGGCCGGACCGCGGGCCCTCCCGCCGGCCAGGTGAGGGGCAGGAGCGGAGGCGTCGGACGGTCGACATCCAACGCTGCCGAGGCGGTGAGCGACGACCTCCGCCGCGGCGCGGGCCAGGTCCTCGACCGGCGTCGGCGGATCGCCGGGCTGTCGCTCGCGTCGATCGGCGCCCTCGGCGCAGTGGCTGCGTACCAGAACGGCCTGATCCGCCACCTTCCGGAGCCACCCCTCCCCCTGCTCGACGCCGACGCCGTCGACGCGTCCGGCGAGGCCTATCAGGAGCTGAAGGCACCGGATGCATCCCTCGGGATCCTCAACTCGGCGGTCACGCTCGTGCTCGCCGGCCTAGGGAACCGACGACGCGCCAGCGAACGGCCGTGGATCCCCCTCGCCCTTGCCGCCAAGGTAGGGCTGGACGCTGCCGGAGGTCTGTTCTTGACGGCGGAGCAGGTCAGCAAGCACCGCCGGCTCTGCAGCTGGTGTCTCGCCGCGGCCGCCGCCTCGGTGGCCATGGTGCCTCAGGTGCTCCCGGAGGCTCGCATCGCCCTCAGCGCTCTGCGAGGGGGCGGTCGGTGAGCAGGCGGGCAGTGGGCGCGAGCAGCGGCGGTGATGGGGTTACCGGGAGCTGAGGAGAGCCAGCACCTCCAACGAGACGTTGCCGATGCCACCTCGTCCCACCCGTCACCGGGGCGACGGGGGCGCCGGCCAGGCACACCAGGATCGCCATTGACGGCTTCGGTACGTTCGGCCGCACCTGGGCGGCCCCCGCCGAGGATCCACGACCCGGAGCTGTGGCGCCCCGCCGCCTCGCCGAGCTGTGCCGGAGCCACGGGATCCACCTCGAGGTCCGGGGGGCTGCGCTCGTCCCTGCCCGACTACGTCCGGTTCGTGGTGGGCAGGCAAGCGCAGGTGCGGATGGTCCCGTCCCGCTCGCTGGCCGCTCTCTACCACGGCCGTGGCCGGAAGCTCGCATGCTGAGCGAGGCGCTGCAGCGGGCGGAGCAGGTGGCGCCGAGGCTGGCGGCGCGAGCTGCCGACCACGACCGCGACGCCAGCTTCCCGGTGGCCGACTTCGACGATCTTCGCCACGAAGGCCTGCTCGGGCTCATGGTGCCTCTCGCGTTGGGAGGGATGGGTGCCGGGTTCGAGGAGTACACCAAGGTGGCCATGGCCCTGGCTCGGGGCAACGCTGCCACCGCGCTGGTCTTCAACATGCACGCCTCGGTGACCGGGGCCTTGGCCGGGATCGCCCCCGAGCTCGCCCGCGCCCTGGGCGCGACGGAGGCCTTCTTCGAAGAGCGCGACCGGGTGCTGCGAGCGGCAGCCGGCGGCGCCCTCTACGGGGTCGCCATCAGCGAGGCGGGAGCGGGTTCGAGGCTCTCCCTGCTGCAGTCCACCTACCACCGCGACGGCGACGGGTACCGCATCCGGGGCACCAAGTCGGCGTGCTCGGGCGCAGGCCACCTCGACGCCTACCTCGTCGCCGCCCGGGCTGCCGGGGGCGGCGACGCTCCCGTCATCTCCTACTTCCTCGTTCCGGACGCCCCTGGCATCGAGGTCGAGCCGGGGTGGGACCCCCTGGGAATGCGGGCGACGGCCAGCCACACCGTGCGCTTCGACGTGCGAGTCCCGGTCGCCGCCCTCCTCGGTGGGGTCGAGGGCCTGGCGCTGCCCCTCGCCTACGCCATGCCACAGTGGCTCGTGGCCTCCTACGCCGCCGTCTACGTCGGCCTCGGCCAGGCCGCGGTCGCCGAGGCCACCGGGTACCTGGAAAAGGTGCACGGGGCCAAGGGGACGGTGACGACGGCGGCCAGGGCCAGGCTGGGACGGGCTGAGGCCGCGGTGGAGGCCTCCCGCCTCGCCGTCGAGCACGCCGCCCGCCTGGTCGACGTGGCCCCCGGGGAGCCGGAGACCAACCAGTGGATCCACCGGGCCAAGCTGCTCGCCGGTGACACGGCGATGGGAGCGGCGGCCAGCCTGGCCGAGGCATGCGGCCTGGGTGCCCTCGGCCGAGGCTCGCCTCTCGAGCGGATCTTCCGGGACGCGAGGAGCGGAGCGATCATGCCGCCCCGCAGCGACATCTGCGCCGACTACCTGGGCGCCAACGCCCTCGGCCTCGATCCTCGCTCGGTGATGGAGGCACCGCCGTGGTGAGAGCGGCGATCACCGGCATCGGCATCGGCACCGCCCCTGGCGGGAAGGTGGGCCAAGGGAGCAGCTGTTGGAGCAGCACTCGCAGAGCGCTTCGCTCACCACGCCCGCGCCCGGCGGATCTGGCGGAGTGCTGGTGTGGAGACCAGAAGCACGTGGTCCTCCCCTTCGGGGAGGATGTCTTCCGATGGGGGACCCAGGCGCGCAGGGCCTGCCTGCTGGCCTCCGCACGCCGCGTGCTGCCGGATCACGAGGAGCGGCTGCTCGGGCGACTCGATCGGTCGTTTCGACGCCGACCGTGGTGCTCCTTGGACAGCTCTGCGTCGAGCCACCCGCATTCGCGACAGGTGTGGGCAACGGCGGTTGAGGAGAGAAAGGAGCCATGAGCGACCAGCAGACCACCGGCACCAGCGACCCGACCTACGACGTCATCAGCGTCGTGTACCACGCCCTGCAGGGGGCCGACACGATCCAGCGGTACCTGGACGACAGCAGCACCGACGAGGAGCTCAGGAACTACTTCCAGCAGGTCCAGCAGGGCTACCGCCGTGCCGCCGACATGGGCAAGCAACTCCTCGTCCAGCGCATCGAGCACGAGCACTAGTGCGACCAGCGGCCGACGCCGACGACGTCGACTGCCGTGGCCGGGTCATGGCTGCGGGTCCTGACCGTGTCTTGGGAGCGGGGCCATGACCGGCCTAATCAGGCGTCGCGGCCACGGCGACGGCAGGCAAGAGCGTCTCGCGAGGGCCCTCGGCTGGTTCAGCCTCGGGCTGGGTATTCCGCAGCTGCTCGTGCCCCAGCGCCTGAACCAGCTGATCGGGGTGGACGACTCCGGCCGCAACCGGATGGTGATGCGTGCCGTGGGCGTGCGAGAGCTCGCCGGCGGCGCGGGGATCCTCGATCGGCCGCGACCTGCCGGGTTCCTCTTCGCCCGGCTGACCGGGGACATCATGGACCTGTTGCTCCTGGGTGCTGCTCTCCGGGCGAAGGGGAACGACCGGCACCGGGTCGGCGCTGCCACCGCCGCCGTCACCGGCGTAGCCGTGCTCGATGCGATCGCGGCCAAGAAGACGAGTCGCTCCTCAGATCCCACCACCGGCAGCGGGGCAGTGCGCAGCCAGACCGGCATCACCGTCAACCGACCTCCCGAGGAGGTCTACGGCTTCTGGCGCCGCCTCGAGAACCTTCCCAGCTTCATGTACCACCTCGAGTCGGTACAGCCCACAGGGGACGGTCGCTCCCGGTGGGTGGCCAAGGCTCCGGCAGGCAGGACGGTGACGTGGGACGCCGAGGTGGTGGAGGACGTCCCGAACGAGCTGATCAGGTGGCGGTCCCTCGAGGGGGCCGAGGTCCCAAACTCGGGCTCGGTCCGCTTCGCCCCGGCACCCGGTGGCCGGGGGACCCAGGTCGGCGTCGAGCTGGAGGTCCAGCCGCCCGCCGGTGCGGCGGGAGCGGCCGTCGCTCGCCTCTTCGGCGAGGAGCCCGTCCAGCAGATCAAGGACGACCTCCGCCGCTTCAAGCAGGTGATCGAGACCGGCGAGGTGCTGCGCTCGGACGGGACGCCCGAAGGCAGCCGAACCCAGCGCCAGCTCTTCCAGCGGGAGGCGCAGCCAGGAGTGTGAGTGGCAGGACCGGCAGGCATGGCTGGTGAGCGACCAGGGGACGCCCGATCGGCCGGCCGGCACACAGCCGGGGCAGCGCGATGATCAAAGGGACGTCCACGCCTGGCATCGACGCTCTTCGCCAAGGGGTGAACGAGCAGGAGCAGCGAGCCAAGCCGCCGAAGCCGAGGGCAACGGCAACGTCATCGACATCAGCGCTCATCAGCCAGGCCGGTCTTCGTGGTTGATGGGGATGGCAGGGAGACGTCGGCACGAGGAAAGGGCGGGGTTGCTCCACGGGCACCGGTTGGTGCCCGAAACCTCGGGGTAGTGGCGCGCCGTGGCCCACCGAGAGCAGAACGTCCCTGAGGATCCTGGTGATCGCATCGGCGAGGTGGTGGAGCGAGGCCGGGTGACCGGCCCGTTGCACGAGGGTGAGACCGACTTGCAGCGGGCGCTGGCCCAACGGCCTCGCGGTGGGTCCTGGCACCCCACCGGAGCGCCTGGCGAGTGGGAGGCTCGGACCGAAACCGGGGAGAAACGGGCGCTGATCAAGACGGTGGCGGGCGACTACGAGGCTCGCGTCTACCGGTTCCCGACCGGCCCCAGTCCGGGGCCTGCGCCTGAGCTCTCCCACGGACCCCAGGTCTTCGCCGATCCCGAGGAGGCGCTCGAGTACGCCGAGGCCCGACTGGGCTGGTGAACCTCGGCGCCGTTGCCCGACAGCCGGTCCGGGGCAGGAACGACCGGTGCCCGCCTTCCTGTTGCCCGACACCCCCATCCGCTCCCTCGACGAGTATCTGGCCACCGATACCGGCGGGTTGGGGTTGGCCCGAGCGGTCGAGCTGGGGCCCCAGGGCACGATCGAGGAGGTGGCCCGCTCCGGGTTGCGGGGCCGGGGCGGCGGCGGGTTCCCCACCGGTCGCAAGTGGTCGGGGGTTGCCGAGCAGCCGGGGACGCGCCGCTACGCCGTGGCCAACGGTGCCGAGGGTGAGCCGGGGACGTTCAAGGACCGGGCCCTGCTGCGTGCCAACCCCTATCAGGTGGTCGAGGGGCTGCTCATCGCCGCGTTCGCCATCGGTGCCCAAGAGGCGTTCATTGCGCTGAAGTCACGGTTCGAACACGAGGTCGACGCCGTCACCCGGGCGGTCGTGGAGATGCAGGAGGCCGGCATCTGCCCGGAGGGCCAGATCACCATCGTGCCCGGGCCCGACGAGTACCTGTTCGGCGAGGAGAAGGCGTTGCTCGAGGTCATCGAGGGCAACGCCCCCATGCCCCGGTTGCTTCCGCCCTACGAGCATGGTCTGTTCGCCACCGCTCCGCAGCTGGGGTGGACGGCCAGTGAGATCGAGCCCGGGCACGAGGGCGGCCACGAGTCCAACCCGACGCTCGTGAACAACCTGGAGACGCTGGCGAACGTGCCCCACATCCTCGCCCGGGGGGCGGACTGGTTCCGGTCGATGGGTGACGAACGGTCCCCGGGCAACGTGGTGTGCACCGTCGTCGGTGACGTGACGTCCCCCGACGTCGCCGAGGTCGAGCTCGGCACGCCCCTGGCCCAGGTCATCGACGAGGTCGGGGGCGGCGTGGCCGACGGGCACACGGTCAAGGCCGTGTTCTCGGGTGTGGCCAACCCGGTGGTGCGTGGAGACGACCTCGGCCTGGCGCTCACCTACGAGGCATTCCAGGCGGTGGGAAGCGGCATGGGGGCGTGCGGATTCATCGTCTTCGACGACACCGCCTGCATGGTCGAGGTCGCCCGACTGTTCTCGCGGTTCCTCTACGTGGAGTCATGCGGCCAGTGCCCGCCCTGCAAGCTCGGCTCCGGGGAGATCACCGAGCGGCTGGTACGCATCGAGGCCGGCGTCGCCGACGACGGCGACGTTGCCGAGCTCGAGAGCTGGCTGGCCAAGGTGACCGATGGCAACCGTTGCTATCTGGCGGTGGAGGAGCAGCAGGTCGTGGCCAGCATCCTGCGGACCTACCCGGAGGAGTTCGCCGAGCACCTGGAGCTCGGCCGGTGCCCTCGGCCTCGACCGCTTGCCCTGGCCAAGCTCGTCGACCTCGTCCCCGGCCGGGCGGTCTACGACGAGCGTCAGTACCGTAAGCGCCCGGATTGGACCTATGCCCCGACCGAGGTCGCCCTGCGAAGGGGGGCGGAAGCGCCGAGGACGGCCGCCGGCCCCGGCTACGACGCCAGCGGCGCCCGACTGGAGGGCGCTCCTGCGCCCACCCCTGGCGAGGCTCAAGTGGCGCCGGCTGCTCCCTTGGCGCGCCGCTCGGAGGGGGTCACCGAGGCGTGATCGCGGGGGCGACGTCGGCGCAGGTTGCCCGGGGCCGCTCTGGGTAGTGCTGTGCGACATCGGAAATTGGCAACCACGACCATCGAGCACCGTGAACGAGGAGCATCGTGACCGAGACGCAGCAGGACCCCAGGCAGCAGGAGCCCCAGCCACCCTTGCCCGAGCAGGCCCAGTCCGCTCCCGGCCTCGAGACCGAGATGCAGCCCAAGCCCGACTACGGGGAGCAGAGCTACCAGGGCCATGGCCGCCTCGAGGGGAAGGCAGCGGTGATCACCGGCGGCGACAGCGGCATCGGCCGAGCGGTCGCGCTGGCGTTCGCCCGTGAGGGCGCCGATGTCCTCATCTCCTACCTGAACGAAGAGCCCGACGCCGAGGAGACCGTGCGGGTGGTGGAGGCGTCGGGCCGGCGCTGCGTGGCGGTGCCGGGCGACATCGGCGAGGAAGGGCACTGCCAGTCGATTGTGCGACGGGCGGTCGACGAGCTCGGGCGCCTCGACGTCCTCGTCAACAACGCCGCCTACCAGGCCATGTACCCGAGCATCCAGGAGATCTCCACCGAGGAGTGGGACAAGACCTTCCGGACCAACATCTTCTCCATGTTCTGGCTCTGCAAGGAAGCGATCCCGCACATCCCTCCGGGCGGGACCATCATCAACTCGGCGTCGGTCGAGGCCTATCAGCCCAAGCCCCCGCTGCTCGCCTACGCCACGACCAAGGGCGCCATCGTCACCTTCACCAAGGCGCTCTCACACGAGGTGATCGAGCAGGGGATTCGGGTGAACGCCGTGGCCCCGGGGCCGGTGTGGACCCCTCTCATTGCCATGTCGTACCCGCCGGAGCAGATCCCCGAGTTCGGCAAGAGCGTCCCCATGCAGCGCCCGGCCCAGCCTGCGGAGCTGGCCCCCGCCTATGTCTTCCTCGCCTCGCAGGAGTCGAGCTACGTCAACGGTGAAGTGCTGGGCGTGACCGGCGGCAAGGTGCTCCCCTGACCGCGGGGAGGGGACCGGAAGCGCCTGGACGTTGGTAGCTTCGCTCTCGCCTGGTCACCCAGCACCGGGCTGAAGGCCCTCCCCCAGGAGCCTGGCCAGGTCATGGCCATTGCGTACGCCGAAGTCGCGATAGCAGTTGTTCATCAACACGTGGGTCTCCCGCGCCCGGCCGTCGAGCTGGCGGATCGGGCCGACCCACTCGCGCAGCTCGTCCTCGTCGTAGAGGTAGCGGAACCGCTCTGCCGCGGTGATGTTCGCCTTGCGCCAGGTCTCGGCGTTGCGGCCGTGGAAGCGCACGACGGCGAGATCGGCGGTCGCCGCCGTGACCGGGGGGACCGACGACGGAAGACCCTGGGGCTCGTCGACGCAGACGAACGCCAGTCGAAGGTCCTTCAGCATCGACGGCGTGGTCGTCCGGTCGCGATCGCCCATCCAGCTCCCGTGTCGGAACTCGATCGCCAGCTGCATGCCGGGGAGGCGTCCGGCCAGACTCTCGAGCAGCGCCCGGTTGGCCTTCTTGGCGGTGAACCACGGTGGGAACTGGACCATGACGGCGCCGAGCTTCCCCGCGTCGGCGAGCGGCCGGAGGGCGTCGCCGAAGTGCGCCCACGCCCGCTCCACCGCTTCGGGCGGCAGGTGGCCGGCGTAGACGTTGGCCTTTCCGGCGTGCTCCGGGGGAAGGTCGGCGGCGACGTCGTTCCACAGCGGCGATCGCTTGGTGGGGTGCCCGGTCAGCAGCGAGTAGCACTTCATGTCCATCCGAAAGCCCGGCGGCGTCCGCTTCACCCACAGCTCGACGACCAGAGCCGCGGGTGGGGCGTAGTAGGTGGCATCGACCTCCACGAGGGGGAAGACCGACGCGTAGAAGCGGAGGCGCTCCTCCGCCGACATCGACGGCGCTGGATAGAACTGGCTGTCCTTGGTGAGCGTGGGATCGGTCCACGAGGACGTGCCGGCGAGGATGGTCACCGCCGCGGGTCTACCCGAGGAGCGGGGGCACCGACCGCACGGCCGTCAGGCCGCGCCGCCCGCATGCTGGTCCTGCCCGCCGTTCGTCGACATGGCGGGGGGAAGAGGCTCGGTCAGGACCGCCAGGGGGGGGCGACGCTCGTGTAGAGCTCGACCGGTGGGGTGCCCGAGTCCCGAGGGTTGTAGCTCCAGTCCGGTTGCTTCCGCAGGTGCCGCTCGTCGACCAGAGCCTGATTCCGGCGGATGTCGACCAGCTCGGCGATGAGCTCGGGCTCCACCCCCTCGGCCCCACCCGAGATGTGGGCCTCGAACTCCTCGGGGAAGTGCTCCAGGATGCTGCTGACGACCATCTGTTGCTGGGTGGCGAGGAAGCAGCGAGAGCGCTCGGTCACGGTACCGAGGCGGTGGCGGATGACCTCGTGGTCGTGGCTTCGCCCGGTGGAGACGCTCACCCTGGTGAGGTGGGTGGCCAGGGTGGCCCCATCCAGCTTGCAGGGCGAGCACTGCCCGCAGGACTCGACCGCCAAGAACCGGGAGACGCCGGCGGCGACGGCGGCCATGTCCACGGTGTCGTCCAGCACGATGAACCCCGCCGACCCGATCCCGCTGCCGACCGCGGCCAGACCCTCGTAGCTCACCGGCACATCGAGGTTGGCGGCGGTGATGATCCCGTTGGCCACCCCGGACAGCACCGCCTTGACTTGACGGCCGGGCCGAGGCCCTCCGCCGACCAGCTCGATGACCTCCCGCAGCGGGCTGCCCATGTGGACCTCGCCGACGCCGTGGTGCTGGGTGTAGCCCGTGACCGTGCACACCACCGTTCCGGGGGACTGGGGCGTGCCCACCGTGCGGTACCAGTCGGGCCCTCGGGCCACGATGCGGGGGACGTTGGCCATCGTCTCGATGTTGTTGACCAGCGCCGGCCCCGCCGGGGCGTCGGTGGGGGTGACGCTGCGAAGCCCCCGACGGAAGGTGGGAACGATCCTCGGGAACGGCCACCTCCCGTCGATGGTCTCGAGCAAAGCGCTTTCTTCCCCGTAGAGGTACTCGTCGGGGCCCTCGAACACGATGAGCTCGACGTCTTGGCTCCAGCCCGCGTTCTCGGCTTCCTCGATGGCTGCCCGCATCCTCACCAGCTCACCTTCGAAGGACCGCTTCATGGCGAAGATGACCATGTCGGCGCTGACCGCCCGGGCGGCGATGAGCGCTCCCTCGACCACGAGGAACGGGTTCCTGCGCACGATCGTCCGGTCCTTGAAGGTGCCGGGCTCGCCCTCGGCCCCGTTGACCACAACGGTGGCCGGAGTGGTCACCGACTGGTTCTCGGCAACGGTCTGCCACTTGCGGCCGGTGGGGAAGCCCGCTCCGCCACGGCCCCTCAGGCCCGATGCCAGCACTCGCTCGATGATGGCCGCTGGTGCCATCTCACGAGCAGCCTCGATTCCCTTGCCGCCGGCCCGAGCCAGGTACTCGTCGAGTGAGAGGATCGGCTTGGGGTGGAGCACCCGGTGGACGAGTGGCATAGAGCCAAAGGGTACCCGGACTGATTGTGATCACGTTCACAACTCCTCTCCGTGCCCGTCATCTGGCCCTCCGATCCTGGTGGCTACAGTGCCACCACCGCCTGAGAGGCGATGACGTCCTTGGTGCGGTGGCCCGGGCAGATGCGCCGAGAGGAGAAACATGGAGATCGGACCGCTGATCACGCGGGCGGTGCTCACCGTCGAGGAGAGCGACACCGTGCGTGACGCCGCCGAGTGGATGATGGAGCGGGGGGTGGGATCGGCCGTCGTCCTCAGCGAGGGCAAGCCCTCGGGGATCATCACCGATCGCGACACCCTTCGGATCGTCGCCCAGGGTGCCGACGGGAACGCGATCACGGTGGGCGACTGCCTGACCCGAAAGCTGGTCACGGCGACGCCCGACATGAAGGTGCTCGAGGCGGCGCGGATCATGCGGGAGAAGGGCTTTCGCCACCTCGTGGTGGTCGACGATGCCGGTGCGCTGGCGGGGCTGTTCTCGATGCGCGACCTCGTCGTCGGGCTCCTGCAAGAGCGCGACACCTTGACCCGGCAGGCGCCAGGAGCCGACGGGCCGGCACCGGCGACCGAGTGATGCGGACAGGGCTGGCTGGGATCAGCTGGAGGGATTACCCGGAGCACCAGAGAGTGAGAGCGGTCCGAACCACGTGAGGCTGCCGTCCGGGCAGGCGGGGCCTCTGCGGTACCGACGTGCCGACAAAGGCGAGGAGAGGGCGAACCAGGAGACGGAGCCCCAGGGGAGGCACCGCTGGGTCAGGGACGCACTCGCCTCCGGCTGGGCTGCCAGTGGAGGATCGCTGCGGGGGTGGTCTGCAGCGGGGGCCGCAGTGACCCACCCGACGTCACCAGCCAGGTCGACAGCAGCGCCCGGAGCTCCTTGCGCACCTCGGGAATGTCGGGGAGCAGGAGGTTCTCTCGGTAGTCACGCGCCGCCGCCGCCACCGTCGTGAACCGGGTTCGCAGCGGCAGCTCGACGACCTCCACGTCGGCACCGATCCCGAGCTCGGCGAGCACCGCCACCGCGTCGAGGTAGGTTGGGCCGAGCTTGCGCGCCGCCCCGTGAAAGTGCCTCCAGAACGGGTCGAAGACGGCATCGGTGCTCATGGCCGAGAGGTAGACGAAGGCGTGGTCCCGGCAAGCGGCGTCGAGCTTGGCCAGGAAGGTCCGGGCGTCTTCGATCAGAGGCAGCACGTACGAGCAGAGGCCGACGTCGAACGGTGCGATCTCGACGTCCTGCCACCGTCCGGTCATCGTGGTGACGTTGCCGAGACCCTGGCGCCGGGCCTGCTTCCGAAGCAGGGTGAGCATGACCGGGCTGGGATCGACGCCCACGACCCGGGCCACCCCCGGCGCAAGCGCCAAGGCGAAGCGTCCAGGGCCACAGCCGACGTCGAGTACGTCGGTGTCGGACCCGGCGACGCCCCGCACCCGAGCCAGGAGAGGGTCACCTTCTGCCGTTCCCGCGGTGCGCCTGGCGAAGCGGCGCGCTCGGGGATCCCAAAATGCCGCCCCCACATCAGCGCTGCCCGACAGCGCCTTGGTCTCGGCCAGGCGCGCCCGAACCAGCCGCCGCCACCGCCGGGCAGCCGTGTCCTGCTGGTTGGGCCTCGTCGACGGCGTGATCATGACCTCATGCCGTAGTCTGCGAGGGCTGGGCGGACAGAAGATGCAGCGTCTCGAGGTTCGTCGGACGCAACGTGGGGAGGTCGGACGTGAACGCGATCCAACGAGTAGGGGCCGTGGTGGCGTTGAGCATCGTCACCTTGGCCATCGTCTTTGCTCTCTTGCCATTCACCTTCGCCGGCTCGGTCAGCTGCGGCCCGGCCCTGCTCGGCTCCAAGCCGCGAACGGTCGAAGCTGTCGGGCTCACCCAGCCTGCCCGCGATTGTGAGCGGACGGGCCGGAGCAGGCTCGCCACGGCCGGTGTCCTGGCCATCCTCGCCGTGGGCGCCGGGGCGGGGATCAGCCAGATCCAGCCGCCGGGCAAGGACTGCCGCGCTGGGCGTCACGGCGACTGCCATGGGGGATGGCCGGCACTGTTGGGGGCACGGCGGTTCGCCTGCCAGTGCTCGTGTCACTGACCTTCTCGCCATCGAGCCGAGGTCACGGGCCGTCGGTGACCACGACGCCATAGCGGGAACCGTCGGTGTCGATGTCGAGCTGGTAGGTCCCCCCTTCGGCGAACGCCCGCTGTCCTCGACCCTCGGCCTCGATCACCTCGAGGAGGTCACCCTCGCCGTCACTCAGCTCGATGGTGACGGTGCCGGCGTCTACCTCCCATCGGATCTCCCAACCGTCGTCGACATCGAACGGCTCGGTGGACTTGTCGGTGTTCGACTGATAGCTGGCGATGTAGACGCTGTTGCCCACGACGACCGCACCGCCGCCCTCACTGGTGTCGTCGTTTGGGCCAGCAGCGTCGTCGGAGGGAGACGCAGGCGCGGGGCCGGTGCTCGCCGTGTCGCCACCGGGCGAGGACGCCGGCGACGGAGCGGACCGCCCGTCGCCTCCGCCGGCGAAGAGCGCTCCGGTGGCGAGGCCCAGCAGCAACGTGAGGGCGGCCACGAGGGCTACCTGGCCGCCGCTCCACCCGTGCCGACTCGGCGGTGGGGGCGTACCGCGGTCACCGTCCACGTCCGTCGGATCCTGTTCGCCGATGGCGGTGCACATTCGAGACGCTATCGATCGGGTAAGGCATGATGGTCTCGTTCCAGGTGTGAGGAGGAGCAATGGTTGATCCCGAGTTCCCCGAGCGGCGGGTGATCCGAGAGGAGCGGGTCGTCGGCGGCGATCCCGACCTTGGTCGGCGCCGGCGCGTGGTCATCGAACGACGAAGCGTCGGCGGGTTCGGGTTCGGGATGAACCCCCTCGGTGCCGTCATCGCCGCCATCCTCGTCGTGTTCATCCTCGTCTTGATCTTCGGTTACCTCATCTGACCGGTCCCCGACGCGCAGCCCGCCGCTAGAGTGCGCTGGCGGGCGGCGTGGCCGAGTGGTTTAGGCAAGGGCCTGCAAAGCCCTGTACCCGGGTTCGATTCCCGGCGCCGCCT
>JADDQY010000024.1 GCA_016781135.1 Actinomycetota bacterium | reverse complement strand
AAGACCAAGGGTCACCGACCTACTTCCACCACGTCACGGGACGCGACCACGACAACACGCGTCACCGGCGTCCCTGCCGCCGACGAGCGGGACTCAGTACTTACGCAACTTCTGCAACGGGCGGGATGCCAGCGCCCGAAGAGAACCGCCAGCCCTCCTCAGGCGCAGCCTTCAGCGTTGTGTTACCGCCCGCACTCGGGTTGTGTGCGCCACGGCACAGACGCCGAGTCAGAGCGCTCCTAGGTTCTGTGGGTGGGGGTGCGCAACGCACTCCCACCCAGTTCTCCCTGGGGCAGAAGGAGCCTCCCTGACGGCGGAAGGGAGGCTTCTTTCCCCATCCACGACTGTTACGGCGACCAAGAAGGAGACTCCCTTGAGCACGACCAACCGTCCAAGCCTGACCAGACTGGCCCGAGTGGCCCTTGCCGGTGGCGCAGCCACCCTCACCCTCACCTTCTTCGGCACCGGCGTGGCCCACGCCGAGCACCGGGGAAGGCAGACGATCGATCAGGACGCAACCGTGCGCAACCGGGGCACGGCCGTCGCCAACACTGGCTTCAACTCCGCAGTGGGCAACGCTTCCGAGAACCGAGCCACGAGTGACCAGGACGCTCGGGCCTGGAGCGGCAGGAGGGGCGACGCCGTCGCTGGCAACGCCCGTGTGTCCAACAACTCCGACGGCTCTGCTTTGATCCTCACCGGCGACGCGACCGCGGTCAACAGCTACGACACCACGATCAGCCAGCGGGCTCGCAACAGCCGGTAGCGCTTGCGCCAGCTCGGCCGGAACGACGGCCCAACAGACACCGACCAGGGTCCCCCCCGACCCTGGTCGGTGCCCGTTTTGTCGTCCCCTGACGGGTTGGAAGCCCGGCGCTGACTGCACCGAGCGCCGAAGTTCGGCGAGACGTGCAACTCGTCGTCCCACGTCGCAGGGCTAGCTGCTACTGACCAGGGGTGGCACCGCCATGATCTGGAGCTGGATGTTGTCGGGATTGCGAAACAGATGCGGGTACGGCCGGACGCGCTGGCGCGCCGGCACACGGGATGTGCCGGGCGCGAGTTCGGGCGCTTCGATCAGCTTGCTCCTGTGCCGAGGGACACCGCCGCTGTCCGGTACCCCCCAGCGGGACGGCGCTGAACAGCGTGGGCATCAGCATGACTTCCTCTGGAGGTGACGGTCGGACATCGGGGGGCTGGCACGGCCTCTCCGCCGTGCCGGCGCCCCTTCCACCGAGTTCACCAACCCTCCGGCGGCGACTGCCGAGCCGGCCCTCGCCGTTTCAGCGAGGGGGCGTGAGCCGGCGCTTGAGGTCGCGCACCCGCTCCACGGACTCGTCGATGCGCTCCTCGGCGAGGGCACCCTCACGAACCAGGGACTCCACCAGCGCCACGACGCGAGGAGCGATGTCGGGCTCGTAGGCCCGTGGGTTGTTGTTGGCGAAAAGCAGGATGTCGACGCCAGCAGCGAGCGCCTGATGCACTGCCGTCTCGAGACCGTAGTGGTCGGCGATGGCTCCCATCTGGAGATCGTCAGAGACGACCACGCCCTGGAATCCCAGCTCGGTGCGCAGTACGCCGGTGACGGTTGCAGGAGACAGGGTGGCTGGCCACTCAGCGTCGAGGTGGCCGTTGAACACGTGCGCCGTCATCACCAGATCGGCGTTGCCCTCGCTGACCAGCGTGCGGTACGGCTCGAGCTCCGCCGACGACCAGGTGCCGGTCACGTCGACGAAGCCGAGGTGGGTGTCGCCGGGAGCGCTCCCATGGCCTGGGAAGTGCTTGATGGCGGTGAGGACACCTTGCTTGCGGTGAGCGTCGATCACGGCGCGGGCATGGTCGGCCACCAATGCCGGGTTCGCCGAGAAGCTCCGGCCGAGGGCACCGATCACGGGGCTGGCCGGGTTGACGTTGAGGTCGACGACCGGAGCAAGGTTCAGGTTGATCCCAGCATTGGCCAGGATCTCGGCTGTCTGCCGGGCCTGGCTCCGGGTGAGCTCGACGGCGTTGCGCTCGCCGAGCTCCTGTTGAGAGAGGGTGGCCGGGAATCCGTACCGCTCCTTGAGCCGACTGACGCGACCGCCCTCTTGGTCGACGGCGACGAGGAGAGGCGATGGAGCGGCGGCCTGGAGCTCGGCGACCAACGACTTCAGCTGCTCCGGGGAGTCGATGTTGCGAGAGGAGCCGGTGGCCAGGTCGACGTCGAAGAGCACCACGCCCCCGACCTGTCCTGCCCTCACCTGCTCCAGGATCGGCTCGGAGCCGTCCAGGGTCGTCCCCCGGAAGCCGACCATCACCAGCTCACCGATCTTGTCTGCCAGCGCCTCGTCACTCGATTTGGGGCTCCCGGGGGCCGCGGCGTCACCTTCGATGGAGCCGGCGTCACCCCCGATGGAGCCGTCGTCACCCCCGATGGAGCCGGCGTCACCCCCGATGGAGCCCTGGGATCCACACGCCGTCAGGAGGGCAAGGGCGAGCAACCATCGCAACCAGCGCATTCCCCGTCGATCTTAGGGCCTCCGCGTCCCGCGAGATCTAGGAGCGCAGCTCCGCCTCCACGTTCTGACGACGATTCATCCTTGCGTCCCCGCCCTCGGCGGCGTCGCCCTCGCCGAGATCACCCCGATGGTGTAGGGTTGTCGGCGTCGAGCAGCCGCAGTCGTCGTCGAATGGACCGGTCGGAGCGCCGCCCGCGACCACCCGCAGCCGGTGCCCTCGCCCTTCGTGATCGCCCGTCGAGTAGTACAGGTAGAACCGTCCGTTGTCGCACGCGACCTGGGGCGCTCAGTGTGCGAGTCCCTCCTTCGGATTCTTCCAGCACAGCGCAGGCTTCCAGCGATGTGGTGAGATAAGTGGACTGGAGCACAGGGAGCGGACCGCGGCCCGGTGTGCCGTAGGCGTAGTACCGCCAGTCGAACTCGAGCACGAACGGGTCGGCGAAGGGCTGCCCGTACAGCGGGTTGCGAAACGTCGGTCGCGAGCCTGAGTCGACGAGGGGGCGGGCGGCCGACTGGGGGTGGCGGACCGGCCGTTCAGCTACCCGCGGGGCGGCGGCGGCAAACGGCGCGCACGCGGAGCTCGAGCGCACGACGCGATGGCAGTCACCGGCCGGCGCAGACCCCCTGTCGTCAGCGCCGCCGGCTTCTCCCGACGACCTTGACGACTCCCTTGACCCCGCCGTAGGCGACCCGGCCGGCGAGGACCCAGGGAACGCCGACGATGATGGCGTCGAGCGGCTGGTGAACCAGGTCGGCGCGCTTCTTGCCGACCCGCGACGACATGCCGCGATGGGAGAACTCGCTCAGGAGGCCGGTCTCTGTGATGGGGTTGTCCGGGCGCGAGGTCAGGAACGACCGGAGGTGGCTTCCGAGCGCGTCCACCCGGTCGGCCGCTATCAGGATCAGCCAGTGCGCGGCACGCCCCTCGCTGAACCGCTTGTAGGCGTACTTCCGCATCATCCCGGACACCCCCCTCGGCGGGCACGACGTGCCGAAGACCGGCGTGAGGAACTTGTGCTCGATCGACCTCTCCCGCGGCCACTTCTCGGGCTGGCGCTCAGGGAAGTCCCAGTGGGCGCCGCTCAGGGCCGGGTCGAACCTCTCTCTCGGCACCGACGGGCGGTCCGCCGGGTCGAGGTCGACGCCCCATCCGGGGATGCGGGCACGGAGGTCGTCGCTCGACTCGGTCAGCGGGGGCTTTTCTGCGGTGTAGGCCATCGTGGCTCTCCCGGTTCTTCAGGCAGCGTTGGGAACGATCAGGGGCTTGATGCAGCCGTCCAGCTTCGCCGAGAAGATGTAGTACGCCTCGGCGATGTCCTCGAGCGGGAATCGGTGGGTGACGATGTCGCTCGGCTTGAGATGGCCGTTGCGCACGTGCTCGAACAGCCGTGGCCACTGTCTCTTCACCGGGCACTGGTTCATGCGCAGGGTGAGACCCTTGTTCAGGGCGTCACCGAACTTCACCGCGCTGAAGATCGGGCCGTAGGCGCCGATGACCGACACCGTGCCCCCCTTACGCACGGAGTCGATCGCCCAGTTGAGCGCCACCGGAGAGCCCCCCTGCAGTTTGAGCTTGGCCGCGGCGACGTGCTGCAGGAAGTTCCCGTCGGCTTCGGCGCCGACGGCATCGATCGCCACGTCGGTACCGAGGTGATCGGTGATCCTCTTCATGTGTACGACGATGTCGTCGTACTCGGCGAAGTTGTACGTCTCGGCGTGGGCAAAGGTGCGCGCCTTCTCGAGCCGGTACTCGAGGTGGTCGATGACGATGACCCGCCCGGCCCCCATCAGCCAGGCCGACTTGGCGGCGAAGAGCCCGACCGGTCCAGCGCCGAACACCACGACGACGTCACCTTCGACGATGTCGCCCAGCTGGGCACCGAAGTAGCCGGTGGCGAGCGCGTCGGTGAGCAGCACGGCGTCCTCGTCGTCCATCCACTCGGGGATGAGGCTCGGGCCGACGTCGGCGAACGGGACGCGGACGAACTCGGACTGCCCGCCGTCGTACCCGCCGCAGGTGTGCGAGTAGCCGTAGATGCCGCCGACCGCGGTGGCGTTGGGGTTGACGTTGTGGCAGTTGGAGTACAAGCCGCGGGCGCAGAAGTAGCACGACCCGCAGAACACGTTGAACGGGACCATGACCCGATCGCCGGGTTTGAGGTTCTGTACCGACGACCCCACCTTCTCCACCACGCCGATGAACTCGTGGCCGAAGGTCATGCCGATTCGGGTGTCGGGCATCATCCCGTGGTAGAGGTGCAGGTCCGAGCCGCAGATGGCGGCCAGGGTCACCCGCACGATCGCATCGTTGGGGTGCTCGATCGGTGGGATGTCCTTCTCCTCGACCCGGATCTTGTACGCCCCTCGATAGACCATCGCTCGCATCAGTGCCTCCTTGCCCGGGCGCCCGGGACGGTCAACGGGCGCGGCACCACCGGGTGGCGAGTGCCCGAGAACCGTCGCATCGCAGTGTTCTGTCCGAAGCTCGGATTTCTCAACCTTCCCCGAGTCAATGTCGGTCCCGAGCCCGTCCGGTCGCCGCCGTGCGGCGGGGGACGGATTTGGGGTTCGGACGAGTCCGGGTCGGGGAAGACAGCGTGTGACGAAAGGAGGAGCAGCTTTGAGCAAAGGTGGCGACAACCGGGAGCAGCGAGCAAAGATTCGGGAGGCCGAGCGCGACGGGCAGAGCGCGAGTGAGGCGGGACTGTCCACGGGGGCGAACAAGCAGATCGGCCACGGCCAGCAAACGACGCCGGAGGAGTTGCACCGCGAGAAGGGGAAGACCTGATCCGCGGCGCTGGAGTGCGCTGCGCCAGGGCCTGAGCGCTCCCCGGCGCGCTGTCCCTAGGCGAAGGACCAATCTCCTGACCCGTGCGTTCGCTCGCGTTGCTGGTCGCCTTCGCCCTCGGCCTTCCTGCCGGGGCCTTTCCTGGCGCGTTCCGGCTGCTGTTCCGGGCCCAGCTGGCGGCGCTCACCTCGACGCTGGCCCTGTTCGTGGGCTGGTCCGCGTCGTTCGGGGCTACGGCGCTCACCGGGCTGGGCGTCCTGCTCGGCGGCGAGGTGGCGGCCCTCGGGCTCGGCACGCTCCTGTTACACCGAGGGATGACGACAGCCCCCGCCGTCGCCTCGTCCGTCTCCAACAGCGGGTTCTGGTCGATCCCCGTCGCCGGCGCCCTGTTCGGGCCTGCTGGGGCGGCCTTTGCCGTGCTCTACGACGTCGTCTCGGTCCCACGCGCCGTTCTCGTCACCAGGACGCTGAGGGCTTACGCCCCCTGCCGCCCGTCCGGGCGCTCGGCAGCCGTGGACTACCTGCCGCAGGCCGCGCTCGTCACCGGCCTCGGGCTGCGAGCCTTGTCGAACCCGCCAGCGGTCGTCGACCTGCTCCCCGCCGCTGGAGTCGCCGTAGGAGTGGTGGGTTTCTTCCTCCTGGGCATGGCCATGCCGCAGTGCCTGCCGGTTCGTGCTGATTGGCGTGACGCCCTGCCCGCCGTCACCCTCCGGTTCGGTGTGAAACTCGCTGTGCCTCGCCTTCCAGGTCGGCGGTGTCGACGTGCCCACCGCGGTGTGGGTCCTGGCCCTGGCGCCGTCGCCGTTCTCCGTGGGCAACCTCTACGGGTACGGCAAGACCCAGACGGCCGCCATCCCGCTGCTGACCGTGCCCCTCGCCGTGGCGCTCGTCCCTGTCGCCGCCTGGCTCGGCCATGATCCGCGCCGTAATCGGCAGCGCTCGTGTCAGCCCCCCTCGCCGGTCCGACGGACGGTCC
>JADDQY010000127.1 GCA_016781135.1 Actinomycetota bacterium | reverse complement strand
GTCCTTTGGCACGCCGACGATGTCGGCCTGGCCGTTGCGGTCAACCGGTCCCCACACCACCCCGAGGCGGGTCTCGCTCTCGGCCCGCAGCGCGGCGTGGTACACGAGGCCAGCGGGCTTGAGCTCTCGGTGCAGGGCCCGGGAATCCAGCGCCCGCCACAAGCCGTCCTCACAGCGCACCCGTCCGGAGACCAGGACGTGGGTGTGCAGCTGGGGATCCCCGGCCCGGGAGGTGCGGTGCACGAAGGCGGCACCGAGCAGGCCCTCCGTGTCGACCCGGCGGATCCCGGCCTTGCCCTGGCGGGAGAAGGCGGCGTGCTCCTCGAGGTACTCGAGGCCAGCGGCCACCGCCGCGTCGTGGGCCTCCTTGGCGGCCATGCCCACCTCGCCACCGCCCAGCGCCCACAGCACCGACAGCGACTTCGGCGCCGAGAAGGTCAGGTCCCAGCCGGTGACCCGGTCGGCATCGGCTCGGACGGTGTAGGTGGCGCCGAGGGCTTCGCCGGTGTCGGGATGTACGGCTTGGAAGAGCCGGGCGAGCTGCTCGGGCGGACACCTCGCCGGACAGTCCCGCGGCAGCGGATCCATGTCCTACCCAGTGGCCCACGGCCTCGCCCCGGCCGGCGTAGTAGTCCTCCAGCCCGGCGGCGACCTCGTCCGTAATAGTAGGACACGGTGGCGGGGGTGACCTTGCCCCGGCTCAGCACACCGGCCCCTGTTGAGCGGCCGGCGGGACGGCCGCTGAGGTTGACGGCACCGCAGGGTGCCAGTGTGAATCGGCTTTCAGACCGGATGTCGAAAGCGCTTGCAGCTGAGCTGGGGGACACCTGCGGGGCTGGGCGTCGGAGCGCCGACGGGCTGCTGAGCCGGCCGGTCTTGGGTACGAGGATTGGTCGTCGGTCGTACTCAGGGTGACGGGGACGGGTGGTGCGGATCGGTGCACCGGCACGAGCAGGAGCGGCGGGCTCCGCAGAGGCGGTGCCACCTGGCTGGACCTCGGACGTCACTGGCGCTCCAACGCCTCGCCCGCCAGATCGAACAGGACTCGTTGCTCGGCCCGGGACGGGCGACTCCCCTCGCGACGGCGCCCGAGATGCTCGCCGCCAGTTCGAACCTGCGCCAGTCCTGGGTTCGGTGCTGGCGCAACGATGCTGATGCCAGATGCGGCGAGGTCACAGACGTCGTAGGTCGAGGGGGCGAACTTCCCGGCCGCGCCATGTCGCTGGCGTCGACGAGTGAGAAGGCCGCCAGCAGCGAGGCGAGCGAGTGCCTTGGCGGCGGTGTCCTTGGCGATGCCGACGTGGGCGGAAACCCGGCGGACGTTCGTCGTTGCCATGAGGCGGCCCTGCTCGTCTTGTCGAGCGTCGAGTAGCACGTCCTCGAGGACGGCCCAGGCGATGGGGCCGAGGGCGGCGCGAGGACTTCGCGTATCGGGGGTCAGCACCAGGCGCACGCCGTCGAAGTCGCCCGGACCGCAGCCTCGCGCGGCCTCCTCCCGCCGCCAGCGGTGATCAGCCGGCAACGGGCCCTGACGCAAGGCTCTCGGGCACATGTTCGACATGCAGGAGTCGGAACAGGTCGGCCCGCGAGACCCGCAAGCTACGGCCCAGGCGGATGACCGGCAGCCCTTCCGTTCCTCCGCTGGCCCGCCAAACCTTGGTGAGCTCGTACGCAGCTGTTCTGCTGATCCGCAGCACGGCCGCCGCCTCCTCGATGGTCAGCACCTCGGGAAGGTCGCCCAGGGGGGTGATGGCGGTCACGACCGGCCGAGCCGTCCGTGATGTGTCAGAATGTTGAGCCAGGCGCATCGAAGTAGAGTCGCGCAACCACAGCGCCGATGCAAGGCCGTGCTTGAGTTTGGTGTTGGAAAGTTGATTGGAGAGGAGGGAGCCGTGCGCAGATCGCGAGAGCCCGAGGAGGAGGCGAGGTCCCTCACCCCCAACCAGGTGGTGGCCTACAACCTCCCCCGGGCGCGCATGATCCGAGGCTGGACCCAGGAGCAGGCGGCCGAGGCCCTGGCCCCCTACTTGGGGACTAGGTGGTCGGTCGCGAACTTCTCGGCCATCGAGCGCTCTGTCGACGGCGGCCGCATCCGCCAGTTCACCGCCGATGACCTGGTGGCGCTGTCGCGGGGCTTCGACCTTCCCATCGGGTTCTTCCTGACCCCGCCGGCCAGTGGGGCCGAGGGGGCGCGCATCACCACGCCCGACACCAAGGGGAGAGGAGCCGATCCCATGGTGATGATGGACGCCCTACTCGGCACCGACGACAACTTCCATTACCTCGAAGAAGTGGTGGGCACGTGGGGGGCCTTCGCCGGGCGGCGGGCGATCGCCGACGAGCACGGGCGATGGACCGACAAGGGGCCGGTGGTTCCCGACCAGCTGCCCAGGGCCCGGCGCTTGGCTCGGCTACGGGGCAAGAAGGTCCTCCGCCAGGAGTTCGGTGAGCTGGAGGCAGCACGGCAGGTTCTTACTCGTCTCGTCGACGTGATCGACGACATCGACGTCGACGAGGAGCCGAAGTTGGAGGGCAGAAAGAAGCGGTGAGATCCGGCGTTCTTGCGCCGCCTCGCCCGGGGCGACGTCGCCAATGTCCGCTTCTCCCACCTGCGGCGACTGCTCGGAGACCTCGGCTTCGAGCGGGGTCCGAGCGAGCGGAAGCCACGAGATCTATGCACACCCGTCCATCACCGAGCTGGTCAACCTCCAGAAGATCAGGGGTCAGGCCAAGCCGTACCAGCTGCGCCAGTTGCTCCGACTGATCGAACGGTACGATCTCCGGCTGGAGGACCGGTGAGGAGCGACTACCACATCAACGTTTTCTACAGCGACGAGGACGGGGGCTACATCGCCGACATCCCCGACCTGGAGGCCTGCTCCGCTTTCGGCGAGGATCCCGGCCGTGCCCTCGCCCAGGTGCTGGTGGCCAAGGAGGCGTGGCTGGCGGCCGCCAAGGATCTGGGCCGGCCCATCCCTGAGCCTCGGTACCGGCCGGCTCTCTACCCTCGCTGAGTCGCCGCCCGGTCCAGCTACTCCTGAGCCGGGGCGAAGCTGGGAGCGTCGCGAGCGAAGAGTCGGCGGGCGACCGTGGTCGCCGCCTCGGCGTCGAGGCCCTGCACGACGTGGCTGTAGGTGTCGAGGGTGATCCCGACGGTGCTGTGGCCGAGCCGCTCGCTCACCACCTTGGGATGGATGCCGGCCTCCAAGGCGAGGCTGGCCCAGCCATGGCGAAGGTCGTGCAGCCGGATCCGAGGGAGCCGGGCCCGCCGGACGACTGCACCGAAGGCTCGCGACACGGCATCGGGATGGAGCAAGGCGCCGAGCTCATTGGGGAATACGAGCCCCTCGTCGTGCCAGAGCTCGCCGGCGGCCAGGCGTTCCTCGGCCTGACGACGACGGTGGCTTCGCAGTGCGGCAACGGTGTCGTCGTCGAGGGCGACCGAGCGGCGTGAACGCCGGGTCTTGGGAGCGTCGATCACGATCCGGTTCCCGGCCGTCGTGATCGACTGTCGCACCTGCAGCCGGGCACCGTCGAGGTCGACGTCGTCCCACCGCAGGCCGACCACCTCGCCGCGCCGCATCCCGGTGGTCGCCAGCAGCACGAAGGCGGCGTGCAGGCGGTGGACGGCGCTGGCATCGAGGAAGGCTCGCGTTTGCTGGGCGCTCCACACCCGCATTTCGGGGCTCTGCCATCGAGGTGGCCGCACCCGCCGCACCGGGTTGGTGGAGAGCATCCCCAGTCGCTCCGCGTCTGCCAACGCCTTGCCCAAGCAGAGGTGGACGTTTGCGACTGACTTCGCCGATAGCGGCTTTCCGCCGCGCCCACCGCTGATCGCCAGCTCGGCGTAGAGGCGCTCGATCATCACCGGGCGGAGCTCGGTCAGGCGGACGTGTCCCAGGCCGTCCTTCAGCTTGGCCACGTTGCGCTCGTAGCCCCCGTGCGTCGTCGCCCGCACGTTGGGTCGGACCGTCTCGAGCCACTGGTCGAGGTAGTCGCCGACCGTGGTGCGCTGCTGGGCCACGAAGGTGCCGTGGTCGACCCGGGTGAGCGCCTCTCGCAGCGCCTGCTGCGCCTCCCGCTTGGTGGTGAAGCCGCCCTTCCAGACCTGGCGCCGACGACCGGTGCCGGGATCGCGGCTGGCCTCGAGCACGTAGCTCCAAGACTGACCTCGCTTGCGAACGTGGCCTCCGCTCACCAGCGCCACCGTAGCCGATCCCGTTTGCAATCGGTTTGCAAACGGTTGGCAAACGGTCCTCACCGGCCCCCTCCGAGGAGCTCCAGGGAACAAAAGCCCTGCTCAGAGGGGGCGGAGGGAGCGGGATTCGAACCCGCGGGGCTTGCGCCCAGAGGTTTTCAAGACCTCCGCATTCGGCCGCTCTGCCATCCCTCCACCGGGCGACGCTACTTGCCGTTTGGTCGACGCCAGGCGAAGGCGGGCGGAGGCGTGAGCCCGGTACGGTCGGTAGAGTCCTTCTCCTCCAAGGAGGTGCCGGTGTCCCAAGAACGCGGCGGTCGGGACGCCGCAGCCCGTCTCTCGGGGGGTCATGCCCGACTCGATGCGGTGCTCGGTGGTGGCTTGTGGTCCGACGCGTTGGTGTTGCTCACCGGCGCTCCGGGAACGGGCAAGACGCTGCTCGCTCACCAGATCGTCTTCGCCAACGCCACGCCGGCTGCTCCGGCGCTGTACGTGTCGACCGTGTCCGAGCCGCTCGAAAAGATCCTCCGCTACGGTCGGACGTTGACCTTCTTCGACGAGACCGCCCTCGGCAGGTCGGTGTTCTTCGAAGACCTCGGGGGCCTGCTCGACGAACGAGGCCTCCCTGCGTTCGTGGAGCGGCTGGACCTGATGATCGCCGAGCGCGAACCAGCGATCCTGGTGATCGACAGCTTCAAGGCCCTCCACCCCTTCGCCCGCGAGCCCGGCGACTTCCGCTGGTTCCTCCACGACCTGGCTGCCCGGGTGAACGCCGCCCGTGCCGCCGCCATCTGGGTGGGCGAGTACGGCCCCGAGGACATCGCCCGAGAGCCCGAGTTCGCCGTGGCCGACACCATCATCGAGCTCTCATCGGTGAGCGCGAATGAGCGGGAAAGCCGCCGCCTGCAGGTGCGCAAGTTCAGGGGCAGCTCATTCCTGTCCGGAGACCACGCCTACCGCCTGTCCCCCCGAGGCCTCGACGTGTACCCCCGCCTGGCCGACCTCGCCGACTCGAGCGAGTACCACCTCGACGACCGCCGCATCTCCTCGGGCATCCCGTCCCTCGATGCCATGCTCAGCGACGGCTATTGGCCCGGCTCGTGCACGCTGGTCTCCGGTCCCTCGGGGGCGGGCAAGACGGTGATGGGGCTCAGCTTCCTCTTTGGAGGGGCGAAGCGCGGCGAGCGCGGCCTGCTGGCCACATTGCAGGAGAATCCGAGCCAGCTCGAGCGCACCGCCAAGGGGTTCGGGTGGTCCTTCACCACACCGGACGTGCACCTCATGTACCGGACCTCCGTCGATCTCTACGTCGACCAGTGGGTCTACGAGCTGCTGGAGGCGGTAGAGGTCAGCGGGGCGACTCGGGTGGTGATCGATGCGCTGTCCGACCTGGCCCTGGCCACCTCCGACCCGATTCGACTTCGGGAGTACATCTACTCCCTGCTCCAGCGCTTCTCGAGAAGCGGGATCAGCGTCTTGCTCACCATGGAGGTCGCCGACTTGTTCCAGCTGTCGAAGCTGTCCGAGAGGGCGGTGTCCAACATGTGCGACAACGTGATCCTGCTCCAGTTCCTGCGGGCGGAGTCGACGGTGAAGCGGGCCATCACCGTACTCAAGACCAGGGCCAGCCTGCACGAACCCGAGATCCGTCAGTACGTCATCAGCCGGCGTGGCATCGAGTTGGGCGAGCCGCTGGGCGAGCGGCCGTCCGCCGGGTGACTCGTTCAGCCGGTCACCCGCATCACCACGATGGCGAGGTCGTCGTGGGAGCGAGAGCCACCGGCGGCAATCGCCGCCGCTTCGACCCGTTCGGCCAACTCCGACGGAGGCAACTGGGAGCACGACGAGAGGAGCTCGGCGAGCCCGTCCTCCCCGAGTTCCCTCGCACCACGTCCGGCCTCGGTGACTCCGTCGGTGTAGAGCACGATCGCGTCTCCGGGTCGCAGCACCGCGGTCTCCTCCCACAGGCGGACGTCGGGCACGATGCCCAGCACCGTGCCCGGTGCACCGATGCGCTCGACGGAGCCGTCGGCCCGCACGATGATTGGGGGCGGATGCCCGCCCCGGGCGATCACCAGACGTATGCCGCCGGCCGTCGGTACCAACCGCATGTACACGACCGTGCAGAACCGCTCCGTCGAGCTCTCCTGGAGGAGGACCTCGTTGAGCCGGCGGAGGACGCCGGACGGCTGTCGAAGGTCCATGGCCACCGAGCGCACCGTGTAGCGGACCAGGGCGGTGACCGCGGCAGCTTCGGCTCCCTTCCCGCAGACGTCGCCGAGTACGACCACCCAGTCGCCGCCCGTGTCGAAGACGTCGTAGAAGTCACCACCCACCTCGATGCCGTCGAGGGCAGCCCGGTACCGTGCCTCCATCTCGACCCCGGGGATGACCGGCAGCGTCGGGGGGAGCAGGCTGGTCTGCAGGGCCCGGGCGAGCGTCTCGGCCCGTTGACGGTCTCGATCTGACTGGTCGCGAGCGGACCGTTCCCGGTCGTAGAGCTGGGCCCGGTCGAGGGCCTGGGCGCACTGCTCGCCGAGGGCTACGAGGTGGCGACCTTCTTCGTCCGAGAAGGACCGGCCGTCGTCGAACGTCAGCACCAGAGCGCCCAGGACCCTGCGCTCCACGCTCAAGGGCACGACCGCCACCGACGCAGGCAGTTCCGCCGTCGGCGATTCCGAGCTCGGCTCTGGTGGCGCGGAGCTGGCAACGAGGAAGCGAGGTGTGCAGGTGCCGACTGCGTCGGTGATGGCCGGCTGGGCGGCGCCGTCGACGGTCACGACCTCTCCGGGGTTGGGATCGGCGGAGCTGACCGTCCGGTGGAGCTGCCCATCGGCGGACAGCAGCCACAGCTCCCGGCGGTTCGCTCCCAGCCCGTCGAGGTCGTCGCCCTCGACGACCTTCACGACGTCTTCGATGGTCGCGGTGCGAACCAGCGCCGCCGTCAACCTCTGCGCGCTGGCCAGCCTCGTCCGCTCGAGCTCGAGGTGGTCGAGCAGCTCGGTCCGCTCGTCCTCGATCAGCGCCCGCTCCAAGACCTGCCCCAGCCGTGAACCGATCGCCGCCATGGCCGCCATCAGCGAAGGGGGTGCCGAGCCCGGCGAGCGGTTGAGCAGCTCGATCACCCCGATCAGATCGGTCACCGCCCGGATGGGGAAGGCAAACGCGCCGTGCAGGCCGTCGGCGGCGGCGGCAGCGGCGCGGGGATAGCAGGGATCGCTCGCGATGTCGGGAACGCACACGGCCTGGCCCTCCTGCCACACCCGTCCCGGCAGCCCCTCGCCGGGCACCAGGCGCCGTTGGCGGCTGGCGGCATCGAACCGGGGCGTGATCGCCCCGTCGGCGTGCCAGATCTCGGCGCAGGCGATGCTGCGGCCCTGGGGCTCGACGAGCCACAGGGCGGCGACGTCGCAACCGAGGCCGGTGCCGATGGCGGAGAGGATCTGGCTGATGAGCTCATCGGTCGGGCGGCGCTGACCCAGCAGCTCCAAGAGGTGGGTGACGATCGAGGTCTGACGTTCGAGATGTATCTGGTCACGGGCATCGCGCAACGACCCCAACAGCAGGGGCGGTGACGTGGGGGACGGCACCAGGCTGAGCAGCAGCTCCACCTCTCGTTCCTCGCCGTCGCGGCGCAGAGCGGGAACACGGATGGGCCGACCGATCAGCTTCGGCACTCCGGTGGACGCGTAGCGCTCCAGGCCGACCCTATGGGCAGCGCGGAACCGTTCTGGCATGAGCTCGACCAGAGGTCGGCCGGTCAGCTCGGCGGCCGGCCAGCCGAACAAGGGCTCGACCGCGGGGTTGGCATGAGCGATGAGACCGTCGACGCCGGCGACGATCACGGCGTCGGACAGCGCATCCAGGAGGCGGACCTGGTCGGCGCTGAGCACGGGATCGGCGCTGTTCTCGTCAGCTGCGGAGCGGATGGCGCTCATGACCGCTGCATTGTGGTCGACGGCGTGGGTCGCTGCTCCCCGGCGTCCAACGGCATCCCTCGACTAGGGCTTTCGGGTCTCCACCGCCCGCCGGAGGCGGGCCAGCCACTCGTCAGCCGCCCGCCAGGAGGCCTCGGCGTCGCGCCGCCGGGCCTCACCGTGGTGGCCGGCTGCTGGGTAGGAGCCGAGGAACTTGACGTCGGCCGACTTGGCTTTGAGGTCCCGCAGGCAGTCGGCCACCAACTCGTCGGCTAGGTGGCCCTCGAAGTCGATGATGAAGCAGTAGGCGCCGAGACTGCGCTTGGTCGGGCGCGACTCGAGCTTGGTCAGGTTGATGGCCCGGGCGGCGAACTCCTGGAGGATGGCGAGCAGGCTTCCGGGCCGGTCGTCGTGCTGGAAGCACACCACCGTGGTCTTGTCGTGACCGGTCGGGGCGGGGATCCCGGCGGCAGCAACCACGACGAAGCGGGTGGCGTTCTCCGGGTGGTCCTCGATGTCGGCGGCCAGCACCTCGAGGCCGTAGAGCTCGGCGGCGAGGGAGGTGCCCACTGCCGCCATCCCCGACGCCCGCGCTTCGCTCACGAACCGGGCAGCCTCGGCCGTCGAGTTGGCTGCCTGCGTCGTGGCCCGCGACAGCTCGCGGGCGAGGAACCCCCGCACCTGCGCGGTCGCGTGCGGCATCGACACGACCGTATGCACGTCGGCCAGGTCGACGCCCGGCGGTGCCAGCAGGTTCAGCTGGATGCCGACGACGACCTCCCGACGGATCAGCAGCTCGGTCTCGAAGGCCAACGTGTCGAGCGTGACGTTGACCGTCCCCTCGATCGAGTTCTCGATGGGCACGAAGCCCAGACCGACGTCACCGGCGGCGGTGGCCGCCAGCACCTCGGAGATCGACCCGAGCGGGACGAGCTCGGCCACCGCCAGGTCGGCCTGGGTCATCAGCGCCTGCTCGGTGAAGGTTCCCGGAGGACCGAGGAACCCGATGCGGTGCAGGGAGGGCGGCACGAACGGCAACGCTAGGTGGACCGTCACTCTTCGGGCAGGATGAAGCGGTGGACGAAGCTGCACTGCGGGGATTGCTCGACGAGGTCCGGGCCGGGACCACCACCGCCGACGAGGCCGTGGGCCGGCTTCGCCGCCTGCCCTTCGCCGACCTCGGCTTCGCCCGCATCGACCACCATCGCGTGCTACGCCAGGGCGTGGCCGAAGCGGTGTACGCCCCGGGCAAAACCCCGGCGCAGTGCGCCGCCATCGTCGCCGAGCTGCTGTCCTCGCCCGGGGCACCTGTGCTGTTGACCCGGGCGCAACCCGAGCAGGTGGAGGCCTGCCTGGTCGTGGCCCCCGGGGGCCGGGTGACCGGCACGACGATCATGTGGCGCCCGGCGGCGCCCCGGAGCGAGAAGGTGGTCGTGGTGGCGGCCGGCACCGCCGATCTGCCCGTGGCCGACGAGGGCATCGCCACCCTGGGCGCCTACGGCGTGGCCCCGCGCCTGCTCGCCGACGTCGGGGTGGCCGGCATCCACCGCCTCCTGGCCGACCTCGAGACGATCGCCGATGCGGCGGCCGTGGTCGTGGTCGCAGGGATGGAAGGGGCGCTTGCCAGCGTGGTGGGTGGGATCACGCCGGCGCCGGTGGTGGCTGTCCCCACCAGCGTCGGCTACGGCCCTGGTCTGGCCGGTGTCACCGCCCTGCTGGCCATGATGGCCAGTTGCGCCGCCGGCGTGACCGTGGTGGGCATCGACAACGGGTTCGGCGCCGCCTGCGCCGTGGCCCGCATCCTCGACGTGCGCACCGCCGCCGGAGACCGGGGCGCCGGTGAGCGAGGCGCAGTCGACGGGGCCGCCGGTGGGTGAGCGGCCGGCGACGCTCGCCTGGTTCCACTGCTTTGCGGGCATCGCCGGGGACATGGCCCTCGGGGCGCTGGTCGATGCAGGAGCGGACCTGGGCGAGGTGCGCAGGCTCGTCAGCCGGATACCGGTCACCGGGTGGACGCTCGACGCCGAGGCGACGATGCGCAACGGCATCGCCGCCACTCGCGTCGTCGTCACCGTCGAGCCCACGACCGTCACCCGCACCTATGCCCACATCGACGACCTGCTCGATCAGGCTCGCCTCCCCTCTCGCGTCCGGGCTCGGGCCTCGGCCACCTTCGCCGCCATCGCCGCCGTCGAGGGCCGACTGCACCGGCGCCCGGTCGAGCAGGTCCACTTCCACGAGCTCGGCAGCGTCGACGCCATCGTCGACATCGTCGGCGTGGCGGCGGCGCTCGAGGTCCTCGAGGTCGACCGGGTGCTCGCCAGCCCGGTCGCCACCGGGTTGGGGATGGTGCGGGGTAGCCACGGATTGCTCCCGAACCCCGCCCCGGCGGTGGTCGAGCTCCTTGCCGGTGCACCTACCCACGGCATCGACGTCGCCGTGGAACTGACCACGCCCACCGGTGCGGGACTGCTCGCCGCCCTGTGCGAGGGGTGGGGCCCTATGCCCCCGATGACCATTGCCGCCAGCGGCTTCGGCGCCGGCACCCGCGAGCTCGACGAGATGCCCAACCTCACCCAGGTCATCGTCGGCACCGCGGCAGCTGCCGAGCTCGCCGGCCAGCCCGTGGTGAAGCTCGAGGCCAACGTGGACGACGTCACCGGCGAGACGCTCGCCCACGCCATCGCCTTGCTGGTCGATGCCGGCGCCCACGACGCATGGGTGACGCCCATCGTGATGAAGAAGGGACGCCCGGCTCACCTGCTCAGCGTGCTCAGCGATCCCGTCGTCGCAGGTGACCTGGCCGCGCTGCTCGTTGCCGAGACCGGCACCCTTGGCGTTCGATGGGCGAGGCTGGAGCGCCGCCCCGCGGCTCGACGGTTCGACGAGGTCGACATCGAGGGGAACCGGCTGCGGGTGAAGGTGGCCGCTGGGCGGGTCAAGGTCGAGCACGACGACGCCGCTGCCGCCGCCGAGCGCCTCAGCCTGCCCCTCGCGGAGGTGGTGTCCCGGGCCGAGGAGGCGTGGCGGCGCCGGGGCCACGACGGTGCTCGTGCACCGCTGGAGCCGGTCGAGGCGGCCGTGGTCGACATGCGGCCGGTGCCGTCGCCACCATCGACACCGCCCTCCGGACCACCGGACGAGGCGGGCTGAACCCGTCTCGGGGGGTGGCGGTGGACGAGCTCGCCTACGCCGTGGCGTGGGTGTTGGCGTTGGTCATGGCCGTTGCCGGGATGGAGAAGACGCGCCACCGGGCACGCACCGAGCGCACCTTCCGCAGCCAGGGCCTGGCGTGGCCCCGAGGGTTGGCGGTGGCGGTGCCGGTCATCGAGCTGGTCCTTGCCGTTGGGCTGGTGCTTGCCCCTGGCTGGGGCGGCGTGGCCACGCTCGCCGTGCTGGCCGGTTTCACCACCTTCCTCGTGCGAGCCTTTCGCCGCGGAGACCCTCTGGGGTGCGGCTGCTTCGGCGCGACCCGGCCTCAGGCGCTCGGCATCACGGAGGTGGTGCGCAACAAGCTTTTGCTCGTGGCGGCGGCCTTCGTCGCCTTGGCCGCCGACGGCCCGGTGGTGCCCGGGTTGGTCCCGGTGATGGTCGTCGTGGCCGGTGTTGGCGCGTCGGCAGCGGCGCTCGCCGGTGCTCGCCGGCGATGGCCAGCTTACGGGCGAAGCAGCCAGGGGCCTGCGCCCGGCACCGTGGCGCCGGCTCTGCCCGGCGCCGTCGCGGTCGGCGCGACGACCCTGGTGGCGTTCGTGGCCCCCACCTGCTCGGGCTGCGAGGAGCTGCTGGCCTCGCTCGAGCAGGTTGCCCGAGCCGACATCGCCGTGCGCACCGTCGACCTCGCCGAGGACGCCTCCTCGCTGGTGTTCCGTGCCTACGGCGTGCGTTCCGCGCCCTACGTGGTGGTCATCGACGCCGGGGGACGGGTGCGGTCTTCCGGGCCCGCTCGTTCGCCGGTCGACCTCGAACGGCTCCTCGACCGGTCCTGATCCCGTCCTCGTCGCTCATCGCCGCAAACGGTCCAGCCAGCCCCGAGGCACCCGGGCATGGAGTGACGCGCCCCCGGGAAGGCTCGACGAGGGCTCGATGCGCAGGGTGATCTCGTCTCGCCCGCTGGGCGCCAGCGCCAACGGGCCGATCACGCGCCGAGCCTTGAGCTCGCTGCCGACGGCGACGGCGACGGCGGCGGCGGGAACAGCGAGGAAGGCACCGATCAGCCCGCCGACGATGGCTCCGGCGGTGAGGGCCATGAGGAT
Source organism: Actinomycetota bacterium (assembly GCA_016781135.1). Classification (GTDB taxonomy): domain Bacteria; phylum Actinomycetota; class Acidimicrobiia; order Acidimicrobiales; family CADCSY01; genus JADDRA01. Next base: position 11,675 of record JADDQY010000127.1, on the reverse strand, counting down.
GACGACAGGGTGTAGTCGCACCGCCCGCCCGAGGACCAAAGGAGTCACCACGTCGCCCTCGACCTGTTGGACGATGACCACGACGCCGAGCGTGAGCAGAGCGTCGGTCGGACCCCCGCTGACCAGGGCGACGAGGGTGGCCACACCTCCGGCAGCCGCCGCCCCTACGAGCGGGAAGAAAGCGCCGAAGAACGTCAACAGCGCCAGGGGGGCCACCAGGGGCACCCCGATGAGCAGGAGCCCCAAACTGATGATGGTGGCGTCGACCACCGCCACCAGGGCCGTGCCTCGCACGTACCCGGCGAGAGCGTTCCAACCTCTGAGCCCCAGCGCTCGGGCCAGGTCCTGTTGCTCCTCGCTGAGCTGGCGCAGGCCGAACTCGCACATCTTCTCGCCGTCCTTCACGAAGAAGAACACCAGCACCAGTACCAGCAAGATCCCGGCGATCACCTCGCTGACGAGCACCGCTCCCGCCAGCACCCCCGACACGAGCGTCCTACCGCTCGCCCTCGCCTGCTCGGCGATCTGGTCGGTGTAGCGGTCGATCTCGGCCTGCGACAGCTGCAACGGACCCTCCACCAGCCAGTTCTGGACCTGGCGGACCCCCTCTTCCAGGGTGGGACCGAGCCCCCGGAACTCCTCGGCCACCGACGGCGCCGCCAGCGAGACGAGACCTCCGAGCGCCCCGGCCACGAACAGCAGCACGATCCAGGTGGCCAGCAGGGGAGGGACGCCGAAGCGCTGAAGGCGGCGCGCCGGAGGCACGAGCACGGTGGCGAGGAGCAGGGCGACGATGATGGGCAGGACCAGCAGCCGCAGGCGCGCCAGTCCGACGACCACCACCACCACGCCGGCGGCCACCACCAGCGACTTCCACGTGAGTGCCGCGGCTCGGTCGAGGGTGGTCGCTCGCGCCATGGCCCTCCTGTACCCCGCCGAGCGAGGTTGCCGACGAGCGGGTCAAAAGCACGAGCACGGGGAACAGCAGGCCGATGGACGCGATCACGATGCTCAAGAACGATCACAAGGTCGTGGAGCGACTGTTCAAGCAGTTCGAGAAGGCCAAGAAGGCTGACGACGGCGACACCAAGGTCGAGGTCGTCGGCCGCATCATCGAGGAGCTCGCCGTCCACACCAGCATCGAGGAACAGGTCTTCTACCCGGCCGTTCGAGAGGAGCTACCCGAGATAGAGGACACCGTCCTCGAAGGTCTCGAAGAGCACCACATCGCGAAGTGGACGCTGTCCGAGCTCGAGGGCATGGGGCCCGGCGACGAGCGCTTCGACGCCAAGGTCACCGTGCTCATCGAGAGCGTGCGCCACCACGTCGAGGAGGAGGAGGGCGAGCTGTTCCCCGAGGTGCGCAAAGCCCTCGGTCGCAAGCGCCTCGGCCAGATCGGCGACAGCATGGAGCAAGCCAAGGAGACCGCACCCACCCGTCCTCGGCCCCAGGCTCCTGACACGCCGCCCGGCAACGTGAGCACCCAGCGACGCAGGAGCTAGCCGCTTCCACCGTTCGCTCCGGCGCCGCTGCCTCCACCGTCATCCGACGAGCCCGGGCCAGCCCCGAGGCAGCCGGTCAGTCCCGGTCGACGACGGTGACGATGATGGTGTGATAGCCGGTGGCTCCGTCGGGTCGAGGCGCACTCCGTTCGCCGGTCTGGGTGTCCCTCGCCGTCGGTAGCTCGCACCCGGATGTCGTGTCGTCCGGGGCGGGCATCCCACTCGTACCGCCACTGGCGCCAGGCGTCGATCCCGAGCGGATCGGCCAGCACGGCGTCGCTCCATGGCCCCTCGTCAACCGAGACCTCCACCAGCGAGATCCCTCGACTGGGTGCCCAGGCGACGCCGGCGATGGCCTGGCGGCCAGCCTGTAGCCGGGCTCCGAAGCGGGGAACGTCGATGCGAGCCTGGGTGTCCACCGGCCCGAGCTTGGACCAGCCCCGAGGCACCCAGTAACCGTCGACGGCGTCGAGGGTGGTCAGCTCGATCTCGCTGAGCCACTTGGTCGCCGACACGTAGCCGTAGAGCCCGGCGACCACCAGCCGGGCCAGGAAGCCGTGGTCGAGGGGCAGGGGCTCCCCGTTCATTCCCACGGCTATCAGCGCTCCCGTCCGTCCCCCGCCGCTTCTGTGGGGAACCCGCCGGTCCAGCCGTCGACGGAGCGGGCCACGATCTGGGTGGCGCCCGCCTGGACCCCGGCTCGGTCCAACAGGTCGACGAGCGGTACCCCCTGCCACCGGGCGTTGCCCACGAGGTCGCCGCCGACCTCGTTGGAGACGCACGACAAGGTGATGTCGGCTTCGACCTGGTCGAGCTCGAGCAGGTCGGCGAAGGTGAGCTCGAAGGGACGGTCGACCATGCCGGTGACCCGCAGGCGCCAGCCGCACGTCGACTCGAGGCACCACCAGGGCGGTGTCGATTCGATAGAAGTCGGCGTTGGGGGTGAACAGGGGCGACAGGCCCTCGACGTCGAGCGCCGCCGCCGGCGCCGGCAGCGAGGTCGCCGGAGGTGCGAGGACGATGTCGCTCGGTGGGGCGCCCGCGCTCAGCCACCGGGCCAGCCCCCGGCCGGCGACGGCGGCGGCCACCCCGGCGCCGGTCGCGGCCAGGCGCACGAACGCCCGGCGCGCTGCGTCGGTCCCGCCCTCGGGGGACGACGACGGTGGATGTCGACGACGAAGCGGCAGGGGGACCACGAGGCGGCGCAGGACGGCCACACCAGCGGCCACCGCCGCCGCCCCGCTGAGCACCGGGCCCTGCACCGACGCCGCCGCCGCCACGGCCGCCGTCGTACCGACCACCCCGAACACCACGAAACCCAGCACCGCCAACGAGAAGCGCCGTACCGCCACCGCTCCGAAGACGGCGGCCAGCACCAGCGACACGACCACGATGCCGACGACGAGGGCGACCTTGTCGTAGGTGCCGAACAGCCGGATGGCGACGTCTTCGACCACCGGGGGGATCCGGTCGATGACGTCCTGGCCGACCGAGGCGACGAACGAGGGGGTGGAGGGCACGACGGCGGCGAGGAGCTCGGTCGTCACCAACGCGACCCCTCCGGCCACCACGCCGGCGGCGGCGCCGTCGCTCGGCGACGTGGACGCTTCGGCAGGCGACGCAGCCGATGGGTTGGGCAAGGAGGGAGATCCTCCTACTTCACGGAGAAGCCGACGGGCTTGGCCGCCGGCCGCTCCCCGGGCTCGAGGATCATGACCTGCCCGTCCAGCTGCCCCGAATGCCGAAGCTGATGGCGAGCTCGTAGCGCCGGGCGCCGACCTCGTCGGCCTGCCCGGTGGCGTCGGCATGGGACATTGCCGCCATGTCGGCGCTCACACACAGCGTGGCCCCGCTCACCGGTGCGCCATCGCGCTCGACGCGGATCTCGAAGGTGGTGCCCTGGGGCCTGGGCCGGTCAGGCTCGGTGGCCACGGTCACCACGTAGCCCGCTTGGTCCACGCCGACCACGTCGGAGTGCACGCACGGATCCTCCTCGGCCTGCCTGCCACCAGCTGCACCAGAGCCAGAGGCGTTGGTGGTGTTGGTCGACGCCGCCGGTCCGCTCGCCACCTTGGCCGGCTCCCCCGATCCGTCAGTGAACACGAGGAAGGCGGCTCCGAAGGCCACGGCGGCCACCACCACGAGGGCGGCCACGCGTGCGCCCGCGCTCATCGTCGCGCCCCGGGTTCGATCATCCGTGCTCCCTCTGATAGGCGTTGTCGTGGCCCCGGTAGGTCACGAAGTTCATCAGCCCTCCCGGCTCGACCACCGCCTCGTTGGTGACGTGGTGGAGGATGTGGCAGTGGAACATCCAGTCGCCGGGGTCGTCGGCGACGAACTCGAAGTCGTAGCGCTCGCCCGACCCGACCAGGACGGTGTCGGCCTGGTACGGCGCCGGCAGTGAGGGCTCCGTCCTTGGCGACGACGTTCATCCGCCTCCCGTGCAGGTGCATGGGGTGGGCCTGGTAGCCGGCGTTGATGATCCGCACCCGGACGCGGTCACCCTCGTCGACGGTCATGTTCTCGGTGGTGGGGAACGACTTGCCGTTGATCGTGACCCAGTTGTACTCGGCGGTGTTGTGGCCGGCGTGGGTCACCCCCTCCCACCCGTTGCGCCCGTCGGGCAATTGTGAAGTCGACCCGCACCCGGTCGCCTTCGTCGGCCCAGAGCTCCGGTCCCGGGACCTGGCCGTTGTAACCCCAGGCCGTGACCGCCTTTCCGGGGACCAGCTCCCACTGGACCGGTTCGGCGTCGACGGTGAAGACCTTCACGCCGCCTCGGATCTCGGGTTGGAGGCGAACCTGGCGTTCGCTCTCGACCGGCACGGTGGCCACATCGCTCTCGGGAGGCACCACCGGCTGTTCTCCATGACCAGCCCCATGTCGCTCGGAGGGGTCGACGTCACCACCGCCGGCGGGCACCGCGGCCGGGGCCGGGCCTGCCGCCGCGGTGGCGGGTGGGGCCGGTCGGCGGTCGTCCGCCAGGAGGGATGCGGCCACGACGGCCACGACCACCACCAGCACCAGCGCGGGCAAGAAGTCCGAGGCGCCGCGGCGCTCGCTCCGTCGCTCCGAGATCGCCCCCCTCGCCTTCTACTACCGTCCGGACGTAGCTAGCAGCACAGTAGCGGCGTGTCCGAACGCTCACCCGTCAAGACCGGCCACGGCGGCGGGCAGTAACTTCGTCGAGGCGCGGTCATGGACACCTCCGTCACCAAGTCAGAGCGCGAGACGCTCAAGGCCATCTACCGGCTGACCCGAGACCGACTCGAGGCCCAGACCGGCGCGCTGGCTGACTCCCTCCGGGTCGCGCCGGGCACGGTGACCTTCACCATCAAGCGCCTGGCAGAGCGGGGCCTCGTCGACCATCGGCCGTACCACGGCGTCGAGCTGACGGCGGCGGGTCGGCGGGCGGCGATATCCGCCATCCGCCGGCACCGCATCGTCGAGCGCTTCCTCGCCGACATGTTGGGCTACGCCTGGAACGAGGCCGATCGCCTGGCCGGGAGCTTCGAGCACGACCTCCCTCAGGAGGTCGAAGACCGGATCTTCGTCGCCCTCGACCGACCGGCGACCTGCCCCCACGGCTTCCCCATCCCCGCCCTCGAGGCGGCCGACATTCCCTCCCTGCCGTCGCTCTACGCCCTCGAACCCGGTGACGTCGCCACCGTTGCCGTGCCCGGGTCGACCGACCCCGACGTGGTGGCGTTCCTCGACACCCTGGGGCTTCGACCCGGGGTCATCGTCGAGGTGCGCGAGAAGCACCCCTTCGACGGCCCGCTCGTGCTGCGGGTCGCCGGCCACGACAGGACCCTCGGCAGCATGGTCGCCAACCAGGTCTTCGTCCACCTGCGGGCCGCCCCCGGGGCCGGCGACGCCGCTTCGGCCTGACGTGGTGCCGCTGGGGCTCCGCCTCGATCGACCGCGCCGTGCCCGAGCGCCCGAGGCCCGACGGCCCGAGCGTCCGGTCGACGACGTTCGTCGCCGGCGTTCCTCTGGCCCTCGACTGCTCGATTCCGTTTGACAATCCCCGCCGCACCTGGTTTGCGTGGAGAGGTGGCCAAGCCCCTGGTGATCGTCGAGTCGCCTGCCAAGGCCCGCACCATCGCCGGGTTCTTGGGCAGCGACTACGTGGTCGAGTCGTCGATCGGCCACATCCGCGACCTCCCCCGATCGGCCGCCGAGGTGCCCGCCGAGGTGAAGGGCGAGCCGTGGGCCCGGCTGGGCATCGACGTCGACCACGAGTTCAAGCCGCTCTACATCGTCCCTCGCGAGAAGAAGGAGCAGGTGGCCAAGCTGCGCCGTCTGGTCAAGGGCGCCAGCGAGGTCTACCTCGCCACGGACGAGGATCGGGAGGGCGAGGCCATCGCCTGGCACCTGCGCGAGGTGCTCGACCCGAAGGTGCCGGTCCGGCGCATGGTGTTCCACGAGATCACCCGCCCAGCCATCGCCCGGGCCATCGCCGAGCCACGGGAGCTCGACCTGCGGCGCATCGACGCCCAGGAGACCCGTCGCATTCTCGACCGGCTCTACGGCTACGAGGTCAGCCCGGTGCTGTGGAAGAAGATCATGACGGGCTTGTCGGCCGGCAGGGTGCAGAGCGTGGCCACCCGGATGGTGGTCGAGCGGGAGCGGGCCCGCATGCGGTTCCGGTCGGCGTCGTGGTGGGGCATCGACGGCACCTTCATCGCGTCACCGACGCCCAGTGGCACCGATGGTGCGGCGGTCACCACTGCGGCCCCGTTCGAGGCCACCCTGGTCGCGCTCGACGGACGCCGGCTGGCCACCGGGCGCGACTTCAGCGAGAACGGCGAGCCGGCCAGCCCCGATGTGGTGGTGCTCGACGAGTCCACCGCCCGCGACCTGGCGGCCGACCTCGAAGGCGCCGAGTTCGTCGTGCGCTCGGTCGAGCGCAAGCCCTACCGACGCCGCCCCGCCGCGCCGTTCATGACCTCCACCCTCCAACAGGAGGCCGGGCGGAAGCTGCGCATGTCGTCGGCCCAGGCCATGCGATCGGCACAGCGGCTCTACGAGGGCGGCTACATCACTTACATGCGAACCGACAGCACCACGCTGTCGGACACGGCCCTCGCTGCTGCTCGTTCCGAGATCACCGACCGCTACGGCCCCGACTACGTCCCGGACGTGCCTCGCCGCTACGTGACCAAGTCGAAGTCGGCCCAGGAGGCGCACGAGGCCATCCGTCCCGCCGGTGACACCTTCCGGCCCCCCGAGCGGCTGGCCGGCGAGCTCAGCGGAGCCGAAGCCCGGCTCTATCAGCTGATCTGGCAGCGCGCCGTCGCCTCGCAGATGCCTGACGCCGTCGGCGAAACGGTGACGCTTCGCCTGGGTGCCAGGTCGTCGTCCGGTCGCGATGCGGAGTTCTCCGTCAGCGGGACGGTCATCACGTTTCCCGGATTCCAACGGGTCTACGTGGAGAGCGACGACGGGGAGGGCGACGACGCCGAGGAGAAGCGCCTGCCGCCGCTCGCCCAAGACGATCGCCTGGCGCTGGTCGAGCTGACGCCCTCGGGCCACGAGACGTCACCGCCGGCCCGCTACACCGAGGCGTCCTTGGTCAAGCGCCTGGAGGAGCAGGGCGTTGGCCGACCCTCCACTTACGCCAGCATCATCGCCACCATCCAGGACCGGGGCTACGTCTGGAAGAAGGGCAGCGCGCTGGTGCCGTCGTTCACGGCCTTCGCCGTGGTCACCCTGCTCGAACGCCACTTCAGCAACCTCGTCGACTACGCCTTCACCGCCCGGATGGAGGACTGCCTCGACGAGATCGCCGCGGGCACCGAGGAGTCGCTCCCCTGGCTGTCGCGGTTCTACTTCGGGAGCGGTGGCGAGCACCCTGCCTCGGGAGGCAACGGGCACGCCATGCCCCAGGGCCTGCGCCGCATGGTGTCGGACCACCTGGGCGAGATCGACGCCCGCCAGGTGAACTCCATCCCCCTCGGGGTCGACCCCGAGGGCCGGGAGGTGGTCGGCCGGGTCGGGCGCTACGGCCCGTACGTGCAGCGGGGCGACGAGACAGCCGCCATCCCCGAGGACCTCGCCCCCGACGAGCTCACCATCGACAAGGCATTGGAGCTGCTGGCCGCTCCCAGCGGTGACCGGGTCCTCGGCCACGACCCGGCCACCGGGCTCCCGGTCCTGGCCCGGGCCGGTCGTTACGGCCCCTACGTGCAACTCGGTGAGGTGGTGGAGGGGGCCAAGGACAAGCCTCCGACGTCGTCGCTGTTCAAGGCCATGAACCTCGAGACCGTCAGCCTCGACGACGCCCTGCGCCTGCTCACCCTCCCGCGCGTCGTCGGTGTCGATCCCACCGACGGCCAGGAGATCACCGCTCAGAACGGCCGATACGGCCCCTACCTGAAGAAGGGCAACGACAGCCGGAGCCTGGAGTCCGAGGACGACCTGTTCGGCGTCAGCCTCGACGACGCCCTGAAGCTCTTCGCCGAACCGAAGCGCCGGCGGGGGCAGGGGCGGGCGGCACCACCGTTGCGCGAGCTCGGTGACGACCCCGTCTCGGGCAAGCCGGTGGTGCTGAAGGAGGGGCGGTTCGGGCCGTACGTGACCGATGGCGAGACCAACGCCTCACTGCGCAAGGGAGACACCATCGAGGGCATGACCTCCGAGCGAGCGGCCGAGCTGCTGGCCGACCGGCGAGCGCGTGAGCCGGCACCGAAGCGGACCAAGAAGGGCGCGGCGGAAAAGGTGGCGGTGAAGAAGAAGGCGGCGCCGAAGAAGAGGCGACAGTGAAGAAGAAGGCGACGCCGAAGGGGAGGACGCCGACCTAAGCCTGGATGTTCGAGCAGCTCAGCGTCGGCGTGCCGGCCGGTTCCGGCGTTGAGCCGTCTTGCCGGGACCCTGCTAGCTACGCTGTCCGCCGTGGTGCGACGCCCACCGGAGCGGGGCCTTCCTCCTCGTCCTCCGCAGCGCGGGGAGCCGAACGGAGAGAGTCCGGGCGTGCCCACCCGACCCGTGCCCCACCTCCAGCGAACGTCGCAGCCCACGACCGTGGTTCGGCTGTTCGGGTCGAGCGACTTCTTTCGCCTGTGGCTGGCCCAGGTCGGATCGGCCGTCGGCGACTGGATCGGGTTCTTCGCCATCGTGGCCATCGCCGCTCGCATCGGCGGCTCGTCGTCGGGTGCGGCAATTGGCGTGGTGATGACCGCTCGCATCCTTCCTGGGTTGTTCCTGGCGCCGGCCGCCGGGGTGTTGCTCGACCGCTGGAATCGCAAGCGGGTGATGGTCACCTGCGACGTGGGGCGGGGCCTGGTGCTGTTGACCCTGCCGTTCGTGACCACCGTCCCCCAGTTGGTGGTGGCATCCCTGCTGCTCGAGATCCTCACGTTGCTGTGGTCGCCGGCCAAGGAGGCCGAGGTCCCCAACCTCGTGCCCGCCACCCACTTGGCGACCGCCAACTCGCTGTCGCTGGTCGCCGCCTACGGGACGATCCCGGTCGCCGCTGCCATCTTCGCCGGTCTGGCGAAGCTGGCGGGGGTGCTGCGAGACAGCGAGTCGCTGGGGTTCCTGCGCCTGAACGACTCCTCCCTCGCCGTGTACTTCGACGTGCTCACCTTCTTCTTGTCGGCGGCGCTGATCTCCAGCCTGCGCCTCACCCACCGCTCTCCCGAGGAGGGCTCAGACGAGCGACGCCGCCGAATCGACTTCAGCGCCACCTTCCAAGAGTTCAAGGAGGGCTGGCGCTTCATCGCCGTCAACCGCCGGGTCTCTGCGGTCATGGTCGGTCTAGGGGCCGGCCTGATCGGGGGCGGGATGCTGGTGCCCCTCGGGCCGCTGTTCACCGAACAGGTCCTCGGCGGTGGCACCGCCGGGTTCGGGCTGGTGGTCTTTGCCCTCGGCATGGGCGCGGCGGCCGGGGTGTCGGCCGTGTCGGTCGTACAGACCAGGCTGCACAAGCCCCGGGCCTTCACCTTCTCGGTGCTCGTCGCCGGAGTCTCGCTCATGCTGGGCGCCTCGATGTCGACGCTGATCCCCGCCCTCGTGCTGGTGGCCAGCCTGGGGGCGGCGGCCGGGGTGGCCTACGTGCTCGGCTTCACCATCCTCCAGGAGTCCGTGTCCGACGACATCCGGGGACGCACGTTCACCGCCCTGTACACCGTGGTGCGACTCTGCCTGCTCATCGCCTTCGCCGTGGGCCCGTTCCTCTCGTCGGCGCTCGGGGGCGTGGCCGGCAGACTCGTCGGGGACGAGGTCTCCGTCGCCGGGCTCACCATCAGCGTGCCCGGGGTGCGGCTCACCCTGTGGCTGGCCGCCGCCATCATCGTGGCTGCCGGTGTCCTCGCCGGAAGGGTGCTCCGAGAGCCGGCCGACGACCACGAGCGGTGAAGGGGCGCCTCGTCGTCCTCGAGGGAGGAGAGGCGTGCGGGAAGTCCACCCAGGCCGCCCGCCTGGCCCGGCGCCTCGACGCCGTGCTCACCAGGGAGCCGGGAGGCACGGCTGTGGGCGAACGGATCCGCAGCCTGGTCCTCGACGCCGCCGCCGCCGATCTGGTCCCCCGAGCCGAAGCCCTGCTCATGGCCGCAGCCAGGGCGCAGCACGTGGCCGAGGTGGTGGCCCCGGCGTTGGCCGCCGGGCGCCACGTCGTGAGCGACCGCTTCACCGGCTCGTCGCTCGCCTACCAGGGTTTCGGGCGGGGCCTGTCGGTCGACGAGCTCCGGTGCCTGTCCCACTACGCCACCGAGGGGCTCGAGCCCGACGTGGTGGTCCTGCTCGAGCTCGACGCCACCGTCGCCACCACTCGCCGGGCCCGCCAGCTCGACCGGATGGAGGCGGCGGGGACCGAGTTCCACCGCCGGGTCGCCGAGGGGTTCGCCGTCCTGGCCGCCGCCGAGCCCGCTCGGTGGGTGCGCGTCGACGGCGAGGGCACCGAGGACGAGGTGGCGGAGCGGGTGTGGGCGGCGGTCATCGACCGCTTGGACCGAGCCGCCGGCGGAGAGCAGCAGTCGTGACCGATGGTCCCGATGTCTTCTCCGGCGTTGCCGGGCAGCCGGACCTGGTTGCCCAGCTGCGGGCGGCGGCGGTACGGCCAGTGCACGCCTACCTGCTGGTGGGACCCCCTGGTGCCGGCACCGGTGCCGCCGCCCAGGCCTTCGCCGCCGCCCTGCTCTGCCCCGAAGGCGGCTGCGGCCGGTGCCGCGACTGCCGGCTGGTGCTCGCCGGCGAGCACGCCGACGTCGTCACCTTCGTGCCCGAGGGGGCGTTCCTGCGGGTCAGCGATGCCGAGGAGATCGCCCGGGTGGCCGTGCGCAGCCCGGTCGAGGGCCAGCGCAAGGTGCTGGTGCTGACCGACTTCCATCGGGTCCAGAAGGTAGGGCCGGCACTGCTCAAGACCATCGAGGAGCCGCCGCCGAGCACGGTGTTCGTGGTGCTGGCCGACACCGTGCCCCCCGAGCTGGTCACCATCGCGTCCCGCTGCGTCAGGATCGACGTGGCCCCGCTTGCCGAGGCCACCCTGGTCGAGGTGCTGATCGCCGAGGGGGTCGACCCGGCGGCGGCGGCTGCCGCGGCCGCCGCCGCCGGTGGAAGCATCGAGCGGGCCCGACTGTTGGCATCCGACGCCGATCTGGCGGCACGACGAACGGCGTGGTGGCGTGTCCCGGAGCGGCTCGACGGGAGCGGGGCCGCCGTTGCCGTGGTGGTCGCCGAGCTCGTGGAGCTGCTCGACGCCGCCGCTGAGCCGGTGCGCCGAGTCCAGGCCGAGGTCCTCGCCGAGCTCGACCCGGACGCGGCCACACCGGGGGGGCGGAGCAGCGCGCCGCCCTCTCCCTCCAATGCGCCGAGGCGAGCCGGCCTCGAGGCTGCCCACAAGCGGGCGCTGCGCCGCCATCGTGCCGACGAGCTCCGCTTCGGCCTGGCCACGCTCGGTGCCCGCTACCGAGCAGCGGTGGCGGGCACCGCCGTCGAGGGCGGCCGCCTCAGGCCTCTCGTGGCCGCCCTCGACGCCATCGTGGCCTCGGCCGGGGCGCTGAGCCGAAACCCGAACGAGACCCTGCTGCTGCAGGCCCTGTTCCTGGAGCTGCCGGCGCTGCCGGCCGATCCGGGCACTAACGTCGGTGATCCGCCCGCCCGGGTAGCTCAGACGGTAGAGCGACGCTCTCGTAAAGCGTAGGTCAGGGGTTCGATCCCCCTCTCGGGCTC
>JADDQY010000092.1 GCA_016781135.1 Actinomycetota bacterium | reverse complement strand
GGCGGGCCAGGGTCTGCGCCACACCATCGGCCGCTTCCCGCCAGGAGCCCCGGAAGGTGAAGGGGACGGCGGTGAAGCCTTCCCGGCCGCGGCCAGGGGCGAGGGAAGCTCGCCGGGATCCGGAACTGTGAATCGGGCGGCGACTACGGGGCGGTCTCGGCCAGTGGGAAGTACCGCGGCGCCTACCAGTTCGACCGCCAGACCTGGACGGCGGTGGGTAGCAGCGGCGATCCCGCCGCTGCCTCTGCCGATGAGCAGGATCAGCGAGCCGCCATCCTGTACCGCCGACGCGGGAGCTCGGCCTGGCCGTCCTGCGGTTGAGGTCGTCCCCCCTGTGAGGGGGGCCGCCGCGAGCGGCCCCCTCTCGCCGACCGTGAAGGACTGCCCCGACCACTGACGTGAACAGGTGCCCGGCTCCAGACCGAAGAGCCGGACAGGAAACGCTGTTGCAGCTCGGCATGCGGAGCGGTTTCGAATGGCGAGTCGAAGGGGACGACGGGCGTCAGCGCGACCCCGCCGCTAGGAGGCAGGCATGGCCGACCCACCCGTCATCGAGCTCGAGCCGTCGAGCGCGGCCGACGTGGGCGGCGAGCTGGTGTTCATCGGCACCGCGACGGTGCTGCTGCGACTCGGTGACTTCACCGTGCTGACCGATCCCAACTTCTTGCATCGAGGCGACCACGCCAAGCTCGGCTACGGGCTGCGCTCGAAGCGTCTCACCGAACCGGCGATGACCATCGCCCAGCTGCCTTCGCTCGACCTCATCGTGCTGTCCCACCATCACGGCGACCACTTCGACGAGGTCGCCGCTCGGGAGCTGCGCAAGGATCTGCCCATCGTGACCACGGCCCACGCCGCCAGGAAGCTGACCGCACAGGGCTTCACCGCCCCCGTGGCCCTCGACACGTGGCAGTCACAGGTGGTGGTGCGCGGCGACGCCAGGCTCCGGATCACCGCCATGCCGGGCAAGCACGGTCCCCAGCCGCTCGATGCCCTGCTGCCGCCGGTGATGGGAAGCATGCTCGAGCTCACCCGGGGGAGCGAGGCCCCGTTGCGGCTGTACATCTCCGGTGACACCCTGCTCCACGACGCCCTGGAGGAGATTCCCCGGCGCTACGCCGACATCGATCTGGCGCTCATCCACCTCGGCGGCACCCGGATCCTGGGGGTGCTGCTCACGATGGACGCCGACCAGGGGGTGCGGGCGCTGCAGCTGATCCGCCCCCACACCGCCGTGCCGATCCACTACGACGACTACACCGTGTTCAAGGAGCCGCTCGAGGAGTTCGAGCGGGTGGTGGCGGCCACCTCGCTCGCCACCGAGATCCAGTACGTCGAGCGGGGGGCGACCTACCGGTTCGCCTCTCGTCCAGGGACGAGAGGCTCGACGGCGACCTGAGGGAACCGCGGTGACAACTTGCGACGGCGGTGCTAGAACGGCCGCACACGGGAGCTCGGACGGACCGGGCTGAGAGGGTCGCTGCGGTGGCCGACCGACGAACCTGATCCGGGTAATGCCGGCGGAGGGAGCAGACATGACTGGTGGCGTGGTGGCTGCCCAGAAGCGCTACGTGGATGGCCCGGGGGGGCTCCGGGTGCCGTTCCGGGAGGTGGCGCTGCACCCGAGCGAGGGGCGGTGCGGTCCGGTTGACAACCCGCCGGTGCGGCTCTACGACACGAGCGGTCCGGGCAGCGAACCCGCCGTGGGCCTGCCGGCGCTACGGCGGCGGTGGATCGACGCCCGGGGCGACGTGGAGACCTACGAGGGCCGTGCGGTGCAGCGTCGGGACGACGGCCGGGCCCGGGTCCGCCTGGCCAACGGGCGCGGCACCGGGGCGCGCCGGTGGGGAGGCGGCGCGCCGCCCACGCCCTTGCGGGCTCGCTCGGGCGCCACCGTCACCCAGCTGCACTACGCCCGCCGGGGCGAGATCACCCCGGAGATGGAGTTCGTCGCCATCCGCGAGGGGGTGGAGGCCGAGGTCGTGCGCTCCGAGATCGCCCGGGGGCGGGCCATCCTTCCCGCCAACGTCAACCACCCCGAGACGGAGCCGATGGTGATCGGTCGGCAGTTCCTCGTGAAGGTCAACGCCAACATCGGCAACTCGTCGGTCACCTCCTCGATCAACGAGGAGGTCGAGAAGCTGACGTGGGCGACCCGATGGGGCGCCGACACGGTGATGGACCTGTCGACGGGGCGCGACATCCACACCACCCGGGAGTGGGTGATACGCAACTCGCCGGTCCCGGTGGGCACGGTGCCCATTTACCAGGCGCTCGAAAAGGTCGACGGACGGGCCGAGGAGCTGACCTGGGAGCTCTATCGCGAGACGCTCGTCGAGCAGGCCGAGCAGGGCGTCGACTACGTCACCGTCCACGCCGGGGTGCTGGCCGGCTACGTCGATCTGGCGGCCAGCAGGGTGACGGGCATCGTCAGCCGGGGCGGCTCGATCATGGCGGCCTGGTGTCTGGCCCACGGCCAGGAGAACTTCCTCTACACTCACTTCGAGGAGCTGTGCGAGGTGATGGCTGCCTACGACGTCGCCTTCTCGCTCGGCGACGGTCTGCGCCCGGGGTCGATCGCCGACGCCAACGACGCCGCCCAGTTCGCCGAGCTCGACACCCTCGGGGAGTTGACCACCCGGGCGTGGGAGCACGACGTGCAGGTGATGGTGGAGGGGCCCGGGCACGTGCCGTTGCACAAGATCGAGGAGAACGTGGCCCGCCAGCTCGAGGTGTGCCACGAGGCCCCCTTCTACACCCTGGGCCCGTTGACCACCGACGTCGCTCCCGGCTACGACCACATCACCTCCGCCATCGGCGCGGCCACCATCGCCATGCACGGCACCGCCATGCTCTGCTACGTCACCCCCAAGGAGCACCTCGGTTTGCCCGACCGGGACGACGTCAAGGAGGGGATGATCGCCTACAAGATCGCCGCCCATGCCGCTGACGTGGCCAAGGCCCACCCTGGGGCCCAGGCCTGGGACGACGCCTTGTCGAAGGCCCGCTTCGAGTTCCGGTGGGAGGACCAGTTCAACCTCGCGCTCGACCCCGAGACGGCCCGGGCTCACCATGACGCCTCCCTTCCCGCCGACGCCGCCAAGTCGGCCCACTTCTGCTCGATGTGCGGGCCGCAGTTCTGCTCGATGCGCATCAGCCACGACGTGCGCGACCGGGCCACCGCCGCCGACGCTACGGCGGTGGTCGGCGAGCCCAGGTGAGGAGGTGGTCGCCGGCCTGGCCCGCCTGCACGTGATCACCTTCGGCGGTCCCGACCACGAGGTGCTGGCCACCGTTCAACAGGTGTTGGCCGGAGGGGCCCCGCTGGTGCAGCTGCGGACCAAGCAGGGGACCGACCGGTCGCGCTGGGCGCTGGCCCGTGAGGTCGTGCAGCGCTGCCACGCGGCTGGCGCTGGCTGCGTGGTCAACGACCGCGCCGACGTCGCTGCCGCGGTGGAGGCGGACGGGGTGCACCTCGGCGAGCACGACCTCCCGGTGGCAGCAGTGCGAGCCCTCCTCGGCCCCACCGCGCTCGTCGGGGCCACCTGCCGCGACCCCGAGTCGGCTCGGCGGGCCGAGGCCGAGGGAGCCACCTACCTCGGCGTCGGGCCGGCTCACGCCACCTCCACGAAGAGCGGGCTGCCTGCACCGCTCGGCCCGGCCGGGATCGGGCGGGTGGCGGCGGCGGTCGACCTTCCGGTCATCGCCATCGGCGGGGTGACGGCCGATCGGGTCCCGGCGTTGCTCGACGCCGGGGCTTACGGCGTGGCCGTCGCCGGCGCCGTGTTCGCCGCGCCCGACCCGAGGGCAGCCACCGAGGCGCTGCGGGCCACGCTCCCACAGAGGTCGCGGCGGTCGGCGTGAAGGCCGTGGTGGTCGGCGGTGGCGTGATCGGTCTGGGCATCGCCTGGCGGGCGGCCAGCCGGGGGCTGGCGGTGACCGTGGTCGACCCCGAACCGGGCCGGGGGGCGTCGGGGGTGGCAGCGGGGATGCTCGCGCCGGTCACCGAGGTGCACTACGGGGAAGAAGCCCTCCTCGCCCTCAACCTCGAGTCGGCCCGGCGCTACCCGAACTTCGTCGCCGAGCTCGAGGACGCGTCGCGCATGGTGGTGGGCTACCGGGCCTCGGGCACGGTGAGCGTCGCCCGCGACGCCGACGACCTGGCGGCGCTCGAGGAGCTGGTCGGCTATCAGCGCGGCCTCGGTCTCGAGGTCGAGCGTCTCCGCAGCCGAGAGCTACGGCGCTTGGAGCCGGGACTCGCCCCCGGGGTGCGAGGGGGGGCGATGGTGGCCGGCGATCACCAGGTCGACCCCCGGCGGCTGGTGGCCGCCCTCCTCGCCGCCTGTCGGCGGCTGGGGGTGGTGCTCCGCCGGGAGCGGGCGGGGTCCATCGACCGGCGTTCGGTCGTCCTGGAGGCCGGGGGCGTCGAGGACGGCGACGTGGTGGTGGTGGCCGCCGGGGCGTGGTCCGGGGTGCTGGCGGGCCTGCCCGCAGAGGCGGTGCCCCCGGTGCGCCCGGTGAAGGGCCAGATCCTGCGCCTGCGGGGGGCGGGAGCCCCTCCGCTCGCCCGCAACATGCGGGGGGCGGAGGTCTACCTGGTGCCCCGCTCCGACGGCGAGGTGGTGGTCGGGGCCACCGTCGAGGAGCGGGGGTTCGACACCGCGGTCACCGCCGGCGCCGTCCACGAGCTGCTCCGGGCGGCCATCGAGCTGGTCCCCGACGTCGCCGAGCTGGCGCTGGTCGAGACCGCCGCCAGCCTGCGCCCGGGGAGCCCCGACAACGCCCCGCTGCTCGGGGCCACGGGCGTCGAGGGCGTGGTGCTGGCCACCGGTCACTTCCGCAACGGGATCCTCCTCGCTCCGGTCACCGCCGACGCCGTCGCCGAGTTGCTGGCCACCGGCGAGGCGCCACCCGAGATCACTGCCTTCTCGCCCCGACGTTTCCAACGGGTGTTGTCGTGATCAGGGTGGTGATCAACGGCGAGACCCGAACCCTGGCCGAGGAGGTCAGCATCGATGAGCTCGTCCGTAGCCTTGGTGCCGGCCCCACCGGGGTGGCAGTGGCGCTGAACGACGAGGTGGTGGCCCGTAGCGCCTGGGGGGCCAGGCGTCTCGGCGACGGCGACCGGGTGGAGGTGCTCGGCGCCATGCAGGGAGGGTGACGCGAGATGGACGACGAGCCGCTGGTCATCGCCGGGCAGAAGTTCTCCTCCCGCCTGATCCTGGGCACGGGGGGCGCCGCCAGCCTCGAAATCCTCGAGGCGGTGCTGGTGAGCGCCGGCGCCGAGCTCGCCACCGTGGCGCTGCGCCGGATCGACCCGGCAGCCCAGGGTTCGCTGCTCGACGTCTTGAGCCGGGTCGGCGTGCGCCTGCTGCCCAACACCGCGGGGTGCTTCACCGCTCGCGACGCGGTCCTCACCGCCAAGATGGCTCGGGAGGCCTTCGAGACCGACTGGGTCAAGCTCGAGGTCATCGGTGACGACCGCACGTTGCTGCCTGATGCCGTCGAGCTGGTCGACGCCGCCGAGCAGCTGGTCGACGACGGCTTCGTGGTGCTGCCCTACACCAACGACGACCCGGTGCTGGCCAGGCGCCTGGAGGCCATCGGCTGCGCCGCGGTCATGCCGCTGGGCTCGCCCATCGGCAGTGGGGCGGGCATCCGCAACCCCTACAACCTCGCCATCATCGCCGAGCAGACGACCGTGCCCGTCATCCTCGACGCCGGCATCGGCACCGCCTCCGACGCCACGCTGGCCATGGAGCTCGGGGCCGACGCCGTGTTGCTGGCCACGGCGGTGACCAGGGCGCGCGAGCCCGTGCTCATGGCCGAGGCCATGCGGCAGGGCGTGGAGGCGGGGTGGCTGGCGCGGCGCGCCGGGCGCATCCCCCGGCGCCGCTACGCCGAGGCGTCGACCGCCTTCGCCGGAATGGCCGAGTGGGAACCTGTCGGCGGGTGAGCGACCCACCGTTGTTCGGGCGGCGGGTGCCCGGTGGTGGCGCCACGGGACGAGGGAACGGCGGGGGGCCGCCGCTGGTGGTGCTCACCGACCGGCGCCAGGCCTCACGCTACGGCGTGGTCGCTGCCGCCGCCGCCGCCGTGGAGGGGGGCGCCCAGGCGGTGGTGGTGCGGGAGAAGGACTTGCCGGCGGAGGCCCGGTGCGAGCTCGTCCGAGGCATTCGGGGCGTGCTCCACCTGCTCGGGGTTGCGCTGCTGGTGGCCGGCGGCGATGTCGAGCTGGCACGGCACAGCGGGGCCGACGGGCTGCACCTGGCTGCCACCGACCCCTGGCCGCCGGCAGGGCACGGGCTGGTGGTGGGCCGCTCGTGCCACCACGCCGAAGAGGTGACTGTTGCCGGCGCGATGGGCGCCGACTACGCCACGCTCTCGCCGGTGTTCGCCTCGGCTTCGAAGCCCGGGTACGGCCCTGTGCTCGGCCTCGGGGAGCTGGCGGCGATGGCGGCGCAGGCGGCGCTGCCGATCGTGGCCCTCGGTGGTGTCACAGCGGCCACGGCCGGCGCCTGCGTGGACGCCGGAGCTGCGGGGGTGGCGGTCATGGGGGCGGTGATGGGCGCCGAGGACCCCCGGGCGGCCACCGCCGAGCTGGTGATGTCGCTGGCCGTACGCCGAGGCGGTGTACCGGCGACCGGGCGATGAGCACGACCCCGCCGGTGGTGCTGGTGATCGCCGGCTCCGACTCCGGTGGGGGGGCCGGCGTCCAAGCAGACGTGCGGACCCTCGCCGCCCACGGCGTGTTTCCCACCACCGCCATCACCGCCCTCACCGCCCAGAACACCCTCGGGGTGGCCTCGTCGTTCGTGGTGCCCCCTGAGGTGGTCGCTGCCCAGATCGAAGCCGTCCTGGCCGACTTCACCGTCCGGGCCACCAAGACCGGCATGCTGGCCAGTGCCGTCATCATCGAGGCAGTGGCGTCCCGGGCCGGTGTCGGGGTGCTCCCCGAGCTGGTGGTCGATCCAGTCATCGTGGCCTCCACCGGCGACCGCCTCCTCGAGCCGGCGGCGGAGTCCGCCTACCTCGACCGGCTGTTCCCCCACGCCACCCTCGTGACCCCGAACCTGCCGGAGGCGGAGGCCCTGCTCGGCCGGTCCCTCGCCTCGCTCGACGACATGGAGCGAGGTGCCCGGGAGCTGGCCGGCACCGGGGCTCGGGCGGTGCTGGTGAAGGGCGGTCACCTCCCTGGCGACCTCGCTGTCGACGTGCTGTGGGACGGGGAGCGGGTGCATCGCCTCTACGCCCCCCGGGTCGCCACCGCCAACGTGCACGGCACCGGGTGCAGCCTGGCGTCGGCCATCGCCGCCGGGCTCAGCCGGGGGGACGATCTCGTCACCGCCGTCCACGCCGCCAAGCGCTACGTGCATCGGGGTCTGGTGGCCGGGGCAGGGTGGTCCCTCGGCCGGGGCCGTGGCCCCATCGACCACTTCGTGTGATCACCCCTCCGAGAGGGTCCACCACTTTCGCCGTTGCGGCTGTCAACATCCGGCGTGGCCAAGGTGACGCCGCTCCAGGGCGATCTCCTGCATCTTCCGGCGACCTTGTGCCTGTCGATCGGCGTCCGTCTGCGTCCCGGCGATGGTCCCAACTGCGAGCACCCACCCGAGCGGAGGTTGGCGGCGTCGCCCCGTCACACCTTCGCCGACCTGGCCATCGCCATCGACGAGGCGTTCGGCCGATGGGAGCTCGGCCACCGGCGCGAGTTCGCCCTTGCCGACGGGACCCGCCTGGGCGAGGTCGCCGACGACAGGAAGGGGTCGCGGCGCTTGGTCGACTACCGCCGGGCCCGCCTGCACCGGCTACAGGGTGGCGAGCCCTTCACCTACACCTTCGAGTCCGGCGAGCGGTGGCTCCACGAATGCGTGCTCGTCGGGAGCATCGACCCGGACGAGGTGCTGGCCGACCGCCCCGGCCACCCGGTCGCCTACCAACCAGGCCGTCCCACCCCCGACGCCGAGGTTCGCCGCCGACCTTGATCCGGTTCCGGTCGCCGGGCCGAGCCCCGCCAACGTCGGGGCAGAAACCTCACCTGCTCGCTGCCCCCAGGAGGCGGCGTCAGCGAGCCAGGGCAGCTCGACACCGGGCGCACAGGCCGAGGTCGTCGGTCGAGAGGGCGGCGTCGCAACGCCAGCAGTCATCGGGGCGAGAGTCGATGGGTCGGGCGTCCCACAGGCGGGGGGTGTCCCGGGAGCGCAGGCGGGGACGGGGTCGGCGCAGGACCCGCTCGGCGGCGGCAGCGTGAGACAGCAGGGCGGCGAGCGTCGCCTCCATGCTCGCTCGCGACGTCGTTTCTCGGAGTCGGAGTTCGGCTTCGACAAACCTCATCGTGGGCCCTCCTCGAGGGCGGCGTCAATAGGTGGGCTCAGCACTCACCGGGCACGCGGGCACGGCCCCCCGGCGTCTGCTCCGTTCAGGTGCGGTCGGACCGACCAGCCCGGGAGTCCGGCGGAGCGGGACCATTCGGCGGCCGGCGCCAACCGCCAGCGAGGCCACCGAGCAGCCCGCAGCAGTAGGCCAGCAGGGCGGCGAAGGCGACGCTCGGCAGCGAGAAGGACTCACCGGTCGCCACCTGCCGGACGAGCCCGATCCCCTGGATCAGGGCGAACGCGGCCAGCGCGGCCATGGCGCCGTTCCCCAGCGGGGCGGTCGGAACCCGGCGAGCGGCGACGTAGCCGCCCGCCGCCAACCCGGCGAGGACCACGAGGAGAAAGGCGAACACGAGGGTGGGGCTGTCACCGTCGTCGACCACCACGAGGCCAAGCAGCGAGGTCGGCAGGGACACGGCGATGGCGACGAGCATGCCCCGGGCCACGGCACGGAGGTCGAGGTTGCTCATGGCCGATGGTCGGGCTGGACCGAGCGACCTCGTTCAGCAAGCCGTCGCACCCGGCCAGGGTAGAGGGGTGCGGGTCGTGGCCGGAGGGCATCGAGGCCGGGCGGCGCGAAGCGACGGATGCGCGATTGTCCCTGGACGCACCCGGCGCTGCTGAACCATACTTCACGCCTGGCCCTCAGAGGCGCCGTCACCGAGATCCCCGGCGTGGGGAGCACGGCCACCGAGACGAACGGCGCCAGACACAGTCATCCCACATGGGGAGTCCTACATGAAGCAGAGTTGGCGTCACCGTGGTGCATGCCGCGGCATCGACCCCGAGGTCTTCTACCCGCCGGACGACGACGATGCCGAGGCGGCCAAGGAGGTCTGCGGGCAGTGCCAGGTGCGGCAGGCCTGCCTGGAGCACGCCCTCGCCACTCGTGAGAGCGACGGCGTCTGGGGTGGGGCAACCGAGCGTGAGCGCCGGCGCATGATCCGCCAGCGGCGCCGTTCGGCATGAGCCGAGCTGGCGGTTGAGCCCCTCGTTCACCGAGAGCGGGGGCTGGCCGGGCGTCCTGCACTCGCTGTTGGCCGGCGAGCACCTGAGCGCGAAGCAAGCCCGGGGGGCACTGGCCGAGGTGCTGAACGGCTCCGCCACCTCGGCGCAACTCGCGGCGTTCATCGTGGCCCTGCACATGAAGGGTGAGACCGTTCAGGAGATGTCGGGCCTGGTCCAGGCCATGCTCGACGTCGCCGCACGCGTGAAGCTGCCGGCCGCTGTCGAGCCGATCGACACCTGTGGGACCGGTGGCAGCCCCCTGCGCCGGGTGGCGGCGTGCAACGTCTCCACCCTCGCCGGGTTCGTCGTCGCCGGTGCCGGGGTCCCGGTCTGCAAGCACGGCAACCGGGCGAGCTCGTCCACCAGCGGCTCGGCCGATTTCTTGGAGGCACTCGGCGTGGCTGTCGACCTCGGGGCCGAGGGGGTGGCCCGGTGCGTGGCCGACGCCGGCTTCGGCTTCTGCTTCGCCCCCCGGTTCCATCCGGCCATGCGCCACGCCGGCCCGACCCGCCGAGAGCTCGGCGTTCCCACCGTGTTCAACTTCCTCGGCCCACTGGCCAACCCCGCAGGGGTGCGCCGCCAGGTGGTGGGGGTGAGCGACCCCGCGATGGCCGAGATCCTGATGGGGGTGCTGGTGGCTCGTGGAGCGCAGCGAGCCCTGGTCGTGCACGGCCACGACGGTCTCGACGAGCTGACCACGACGACCACGTCATCGGTCCTCGAGCTGCGCGACGGCGAGGTCCGCGCGTCGACCGTCGACCCCTCCGATCTCGGGATCCCTCGGGCCGAGCCGTCTTCCATCCAGGGTGGGGACGCGAAGGCCAACCTCGATCTGGCCCGGCGCTTGCTCGACGGCGAGCACAGGCCTCATCGCGACCTGGTGCTGCTCAACGCCGCCGCCGGGCTGGTGGTGGCCGGGGTGGCCGACGATCTGGCCACGGGCTACGAGTCAGCGGCGGCGGCGGTCGACGACGGTGCCGCCGCCCGGGTGGTCGAGCGTCTGGTGGCAGTGTCCCAGGAGGCGGCGGCCAGTACCTCCTGAACCGCCGCCCGGTCCGCGAGTGGCCCTCGTGGCGCGCCTAGCCTCGGGACCGGCGTGTACCTCAAGAGCCTCACCCTCAAAGGCTTCAAGTCCTTCGCCGACACCACGACCCTCCACCTCGAGCCCGGCATCACCGTGGTCGTCGGCCCCAACGGCAGCGGCAAGTCGAACGTGGTCGACGCCGTCGCCTGGGTGCTCGGCGCCCAGGGTCCTCGCACCCTGCGCTCGAACAAGATGGACGATGTCATCTTCGCCGGCACCGCCGGACGTCCAGCGCTGGGCCGCGCCGAGGTCAGCCTGACCATCGACAACGGCTCGGGGATGCTCCCGATCGACTTCCCCGAGGTCACCATCGCCCGCATCCTGTTCCGCAACGGCACCAGTGAGTACGCCATCAACCAGGTCCCGTGCCGCCTGCTCGACATCCAGGAGCTGCTGAGCGACTCCGGCGTGGGCCGGACCCAGCACGTCATCGTAGGCCAGGGCCAGCTCGAAGCTGTGCTCGAGGCTCGGCCCGAGGAGCGACGGGCCATCGTCGAGGAGGCCGCCGGCGTGCTCAAGTTCCGGCGCCGCAAGGAGAAGGCCGAGCGCCGCCTGGCCGCCACCGAGGGCAACCTCGTGCGCCTGGCCGATCTGGTGCGCGAGGCTCGCCGCCAGCTCCGGCCCCTTGAGCGCCAGGCCGAGGCGGCTCGGCGTCACGCCAGCCTGGCAGAGGAGCTCGGCGCCCTGCGCGTCCACCTCGCCGGGGTGGAGCTCTCCTCGCTGGCCATCCGACGCTCGGCACTCGAGGACCGCCGGGGCGAGATCGGGATTGACGAGCGGTCGGTGCAGGCCGAGCTCGCCCAGCTCGACACCGCGGTGGACATCGCCCAGCACCGCTTGGCCGCCGCCGGCGCCGACGACCTGGCCGACCTCCTGGTGCGCTGTGAGCGCCTCTCGGCTCGCGCCCGAGGCGCAGCCGCGGTGCTCAGCGAGCGGTACCGCAGCATCGAGCGTGAGCGCGATGCCGCGCTCGACGAGACGGTCGTGGCCACCCTCGAGGCCGAGGCCGGACGTCTTCGGGCCGAGCTGGAGGAGCTGAACCACCACGAGGCGGCCCTCGCCCCCGAAGCGGCCCGCCTCGCCGAGGCCGAGGCGGCGCTGGGCGAGGATTGGTCGGCGCTCGGCGACGGGGTGAGCGACGAGGTGGAGACGACCTCGACCGCGGTCAGAGCCGCTCGGGCGGAGCTGGCGGCGGCCCAGGCCGCCTCCGTCCGGGGTCACGCCGAGTACGCCCGGGCCGTCGATCGCGTGGCTGCGCTCGAGCAGCGGGGCAAGCGGGTGGCGGCAGAGCGCGACGAGCTGACTGCCCGACAGGACCAGCGCAGGGCCGAGCTGGCCCAGCTCCAGGACCGGCTTCGAGACGCCGGCCCCGCGCTGGAGGCGGCCACCGCCGAGCTCGCCGCCGCCGAGGAGACCTGGCGAGCCAGCGAGGCGGAGCATCACCGCTGGAGCGCCCGGGTGGAGGCGTTGAGCGGAGCCCTCGACGAAGCCCGGGCCCGCGCCGGCACCGAGCGCCTCAGCGGGGTCGAGGGGGTTCTCGGCCCTCTGCTCGAGCTGGTGGAGGTCGACTCCGGGTGGGAGGCGGCCTTCGAGGCCGCCTGTGGCCAGGCGCTGGCCGCGGTGGTGGTCGCGGGCGGCTCCGAGGGGGCGCGCCGCTGCTTGGAACACCTCCGCTCCGGCGCTTCGGGTGCGGTGCTCGGCGTGGGC
Source organism: Actinomycetota bacterium (assembly GCA_016781135.1). GTDB lineage: Bacteria > Actinomycetota > Acidimicrobiia > Acidimicrobiales > CADCSY01 > JADDRA01. The sequence goes on along the minus strand of JADDQY010000092.1, from coordinate 12,338 downwards.
ATCGAGCGCCGTCCACCGGTGGCGCCACCGCTCGGCGAGGCGGTGCGGGCCCACGTTCACTCACAACACGCCGAGCTGGGTCCGCTGCTGGATGCCTTGGTGGGCGGGGCGGTCTGCGTGGGGGCGACGGGTCCGGCGCCGTGGCAGGCGGCGCTGGACGCGGTGCTGGTCCACCCCGAAGCGGTGGTGGTCACCCGAGAGGGCGACCGTTTCGCCCCCGACGGCTGGCGGGTGGGGGGCCATGCCGGTGGAGTGACCAAGGCCGCCCTCGACGACGCCAGCGCCCGGTCCGAGACGGTCGCCGGTGCGGCTCGGGTGGCGCACCGACGCCGGGTGGAGGCCGAGCAGGCCCTGGAGCAGGCCCGCCGAACCCACGTTGAGCTCGTCGCCCTCGCCAAGGAGTGCGCGTCGGCGCTGGCCGCCGGTGACGACGCCCTCGCTCGCCTCGCCCGGGAGTCGGCCGACGTCGCCGTCGAGCTCGACGCCGTAACCGCCGAGCTCGACCAGCTCCGCTCGGAGTTGGCGGCCGAGCGAGGGCGGCTGGGCGGGCTGGAGGCGGCCCTGCCTGAGCTCGAAGCCGCCGAGGCCGCCTGCGTCGAGCGCCAACGGCAGCGCTCGGCTGAGCGGGCCCGGCTCGACGCCCGGCGGGCGGCACTGGCCAGTGCCCGCGCCGATCTCGACCTCCGGGCCGGCGCCCTGGGGGAGCGTCGGTCGTGGCTAGAGGCTCGGCTGGTCGAGCTGGAGCGACGGCTGGCCGGCAACGAAGCCCGTCGGGCCCAGGCCGAGGGCCGGCGCCGGGAACTCGAGGCCCGGCTGCGAGCGACGGATCGCCTCGCCGCCGTGGTAGCCAACCGCGTGTGGCGGCTCGACGAGGCGTTGGCCGACCTCCGAGACCGACGGCGGAGCCGGGCCGAGCAGGCTCGTTCCGTCAGCGGGCAGCTGGACGAGCTCCGAGCTCGGCGTCGGGCTGCTGGTGCTCGCCTCGACGACCTCCGCCGGCAGGGGACCCGAGCCGAGATCGAGGCCCAGGAGCTGGCACTGCGTCACCACGCCGCGGTGGAGGCGTTGCGCCGAGAGGCGGACGTGGAGCCCGACGTGGCGGTGGGGGCACCGTGTCCCCCCCTTCCCGACGGTGCCACCGCCGCTGGCCGAGCTCGAGAGCTCGAGCACGAGCTGCGCCTCCTCGGCCCGATCAATCCTCTGGCCGGGGAGGAGGTTGACGCCCTGCGCCAGCGCCACGAGTTCCTCGAGACCCAGCTCGACGACGTGAAGTCGTCACGGCGGGAGCTGGCCAAGGTGATCCGAACCGTCGACGCCGAGATCGTCGAGGTCTTCGCCGCCGCGTTCGCCGACGTGGCCGACAACTTCTCCCGTCTCTTCGGCGTGCTGTTCCCCGGGGGCCAGGGGCGCCTCGAGCTCACCGACCCCGCCGACCTGCTCTCGACCGGCATCCAGGTGCGGGCTCGTCCCGCAGGCAAGAACGTTCGCTCGGTCTCGCTCCTGTCCGGAGGGGAGCGGTCGCTCACCGCGCTCGCCTACCTCTTCGCCGTCTTCCGCAGCCGGCCCTCGCCCTTCTATGTCCTCGACGAGGTCGAGGCTGCCCTCGACGACGTCAACCTGCACCGCTTCCTCGACTTGATCGACGAGTTCCGCCGGGAGGCCCAGCTGATCGTGGTCAGCCACCAGCAGCGGACGATGGAGGCGGCCGACCTCCTCTACGGGGTGACCATGGCGCCCGCGGGGGCCTCCGGCGTGATCAGCCAGCGGCTGGCGACCACTCGGACCTGAGCTAGGAGACCTGCAGCCCCTTGCTCAGGTCTCCCTGCCACTCGAGGAGCACGAGGGTGGCGTCGTCTTGGAAGTCGCCCGCTTGATGGCTCACCACGGCCTGCACGAGGCGGCGGAGCACCTCGGGCGCCGGGCTCCTCGAGCTCAACGCCCGGCCGACGAGGTCGACGAGGCGGGCGAGACCGAAGAACTCGCCATCGGCCGAGCGTGCTTCGACGACACCGTCGGTGTGGAAGACGAGCTGGTCGCCGGGTTCGAGCACCTCTTCGAGCTGTGGCCGGTGCAAGCCCAGACCGAGCGGCAGCCCCACGTCTCCGTTCAGCGCCTTGACCAACCGCCCGCCCCGGAACAGCAGCGGCGGCGGGTGACCGGCGAGCGACCATCGGAGTTGGCCGGTCGCCAGGTCGAGCTCGGCCAGGACTGCGGTGACGAACCGCTCGGTCCCGAACTGCGAGGCGAGCACCTCGTCCACCGCCTGCATGGTGTCGATCAGGCCGAGCCCTCGGCGCCGGCTGTTCCGGTAGGAGGCGACGGCGACGGTGGCGATCAGGCCCGCCTCTAGGCCGTGGCCCATGGCGTCGAACACCGCCACCCGAACGGTACGGGCGTCAGCGGCGTAGTCGAAGCTGTCGCCCCCGATGCCATAGGTGGGCACGAGACCGGCGGCGATGACGACCCGCTCGGTCCCGAAGGTGAGCGGGGGGAGCAACTGCCAGGCGAGCTCGGCAGCGACGGACATGGGCCGACGGCGGCGCACCAGGTGGAACAGGTCCCCGTAGTTGTTCTTGCTGGTCACCAGCTCGGCGACGACCGCGGCGAAGGCCTTGAGGTCGTCGTCGAGGACCTCGGCCGGCCCGGAGAATGCCAGCTCGAGGACGCCGAGCCGTTCGGTCCCGTCGAGGACCGGGACCCACTGCCGCCACTCACCGCCTTCGCCTTGGACTCGCTGGATGGTGATGTCGCGGAAGGCCCGTCCGCCGATCGTGGCGTCGATGCCCACCTCCTGGCGCAGCGCTCCCTTGGGGTTCGGAACCGGCACCAGGGCGAGCTGGTCGCAGTCGACCAGGTAGAGGCCGGCGTCGGTCGCGCCGAACGCCGCCGCGTGCTCGACGATCAGCGCCGGTAGGTCGTCGGGCAGGGCGAGGTGGCTGCTGGCCAGCAGTCCGCGCAGCGCCGCCGGGAGGTCCGCGCTCACTGGTGCTCTTCGTCCGGCGCCACCTGGACAGCTTGGCCAACATGGCCTCGAAGAGCGAATGGCGGTGCTGGCGGCACCTGCCCCTGCCGGCCGGCCACGTCGAGCGGCCCGATCGGGATCAGAGGTCTTGGTCGAAGGCCAAGGGTGCGGGTGGGAGCGAGGCATCGGGCTCGGTTCGTGGAAGCGGGCGGGTGCAGCCGCCCAGGCGCTGGTCGCGCCGAGGCGCGGCGCGACGCGCTCACATCAGCCTGCCGACTGGGCCTGGGTAGGCTCCCCTCGACATGGACGTGGTGATCCTGTTCGTCGCCCTGCTGATCCTGTTCGCGTCGCTGCTGGGCTCGGCCGTCTCGCGCCATCACCCGGGCCCCGAATGGGAGTTCGAGCCCGGTGGGAGCCACGACGCCGGCGATCAGGCGACGACCGACCACGACCCGCGGGGCGGGGGGCACGACGCCGGCCTCGACCTCGACGACGCTGAGCTGAACCAGCCATCGTCAGGGGTGGGCCTGGCACCGCGTCCCGGTGACGCTCCCTCGGTCGAGGGCATCGCCGACGAGGTCGGTCCCGAGCCCGACGACGCCACGGTCGCCGAGATCGAAGAGGCACTGGCCCATGCGGTGGAGGTCGAGCAGGCCGAGGCGGTCAGGCCCCGCTTCCGTGACCGCCTGGCCAAGGCCCGCAGCCTCCTGGCCGGCTACGTCACCTCGGTCCTGTCCCGGACGAGCATCGACAACGACACCTGGGACGAGCTCGAAGAGGCGCTGATCCGCGCCGACGTCGGGGTCCAGACGACCCAGCTGGTGCTCGACGAGCTACGAACCGAGGTGGCGGCCAAGGGCATCACCGAGCCCGAGGCCCTCCTGGCCCAACTCAAGGGCGATCTCAAGGCCCGCCTGGCCTCGGGCCGGCGGGATCTCTGCTACGAGGCGGGGGCGCCCAATGTGTGGCTGTTCGTGGGGGTGAACGGGGTGGGCAAGACCACCACCATCGGCAAGCTGGCCAAGCTGCAGAAGGCCGACGGGCGGAGCGTGGTGATGGCGGCCGGCGACACGTTCCGGGCGGCGGCGGCGGAGCAGCTGGAGGTGTGGGCCAACCGGGCCGATGCAGAGCTGGTGCGAGGTGCCGAGGGCGGCGACCCGAGCTCGGTGATCTTCGACGCCGTCCAGCGGGCGGCGTCCCGCCACGCCGACCTGGTGCTGGCCGACACCGCCGGGCGCTTGCACACCAAGGTCAACCTGATGGAGCAGCTGCGCAAGGTCCGGCGGGTGGCCGAGAAACCGCCCGGTCGGGTCACCGAGGTGCTGCTGGTGCTCGACGCCACGACCGGCCAGAACGGCCTCACCCAAGCGCAGCAGTTCACCGAGGCGGTGGAGGTCACCGGGGTGGTGCTGACCAAGCTCGACGGCTCCGCCCGTGGTGGCATCGTCCTCGCCATCGAGCACGAGTTGGGCATCCCGGTGAAGCTGGTCGGCCTGGGTGAGACCGTCGACGACCTCGTGCCCTTCGACCCCGACGAGTTCGTGGAGGCCCTCTTCTCGTAGCCCCCCCGGAATCACGTGCCGGGCCCGGTCGTCAAAGGGCGTGGGTGATCGAGGAGGAAGGGCCATGGTGAGGCGAGTGGTGGCCGGGGCGGCGGCGCTGGGACTGGCGGTCGGCATCGCCGTGGTGGCCGGGTCGGGCGTCGGGGAACCGCCGGTGCCCCTACCCGTGCTCGGCGCCAGTGCCGGCACCGGGGCAACCGCCGCCGACCGGGGGGCGAGCTCGACGGGCGCAGCGGGCGTCGCCTACGAGGTGGAGGGCGATCTCCCCGAGCTGGCCGGCGAGGCGCACGCCTGGTCGGTGGGACGGGAGGCGGACCTCGCCCGGATCGCCGCCCTCGCCGAGGCGTTGGGGTTTCCGGGCAGGTGCGCACCACCGACCTCGGGTGGAGGTGGCCGACGGCGACCGGGTCCTCGAGGTGCCGCGCCAGCCGGGGCTGCCCTGGTCGTTCTCGCCGTCTGCCGCCGGCGCCCTCGACCAGCCCGTCGCCTCGCAGCCGGTCCGCTCCGGGGACCAGGTGGTATGCGACATGTCCGAGTGCCCGCCAGGCACCGCCTGCGTCCAGGTGTGCCCGCCGGAGGAGCCGGGGGGGCCCTCCTCGACCCCGCGACCTGCCCTCCCGGGACGAGGCCGAGGAGCAGGCGATGATCGTGCTCAGCGCTGCCGGCGTCGACGTGGCTGTCGCCTCGGTGCGGGTGGACGACCTGACCACGGCGTGGCTGGTGAGCGCCGACCCCGAAGTCGGGCGGGTTGGCCACCCTGGGCGCGGCCTCGACGGTGAGGATCGGTGCCGGGCAGACCATCGAGCACGCCGGGGTGGCTGGCGGTGCCGGAGCGAGGCGAACGCTACGACCTCATCGGCTCCTCCGAGGCCTTGCGCCGGCTGGTCGAGGGCCAGCCGAGGCCGCTGTCCGGCGGCCGGGAGCCGGCGGTCCGGTGCCTCGACTGCCCGGAGCCGCAGCCCGAGCCGGAGCCGGTGGTGGTGACGGTGACCGGCGTGCGCCTGGGCCTCGAGCTCGTGCCCGCCTACGACGTCGAGCACACCTAGCTGGTCCCACCTACCTGTTCGAGACCACTGGGGGCGGTCCGGGACCCGACCTGGTGACGATCGCAGTGAGCGACGACGACCTGGTACCGGTGCCCGAGCCGCCACCGCCGAGCGAGCCCCCCGTGGTGGCGCCTTCGGACAACGGCCCTGGCCGGCGCTGTGTCGGGGTCGTCGCCGCCGGGGTGCCCGGCGCCGGCCAGCCCCACCAGCTGGAGGTCTGCCAGGTCGGGTGGCCCGGGCCGGCCAGCCCGTGGCCTTCGAGCTGGTGGCCACCGACCCCGACTCGGGCGTCCGCCACGACTGCGGTTCCGGTCGTAACCTTCGGGGACGAGGACGGCGGCGCCGCCGTGTGCGGGGTCGCCTGCCTGTCCCTGCCGCCGGGACCGGGTCGGCTCCGACGCTCCTTCGACCACGTCTACGCCGAATTCGGCACCTACACGGCCACCTTCACCCTGATCGGTTGCGGTTCCGACGCCGCCGCCGACGTCAGCGTCGACCTCCCCGTCACCGTCACCACCTGAGCTCCCCCCGTCCTCTGCTGCTCGGTCCCCGTCCCACGTGGGCGAGCGACAGAGAACGAGAGAGCAGCGTCGGCCGGTAGTGTGGCCCACCGCATGTTCGACTCGCTCACCGACCGCTTCGAGGGCATCTTCAGCCGCCTCCGAGGGAGAGGTCGCCTGGGGGAGCCCGAGATCGACGAGGTCCTCCGGGAGATCCGCCTGGCCCTGCTCGAGGCCGACGTCAACTTCCGGGTGGTCAAGGAGCTGCTTGCCCGCATCAAGCGGCGCTGCCTCGAGGCTGAGCTGCACAAGAGCCTGAGCCCGGCCCAGCAGGTCATCAAGATCGTCCACGCCGAGCTGATCGCCACCCTCGGTGGCGAGACCCTCAAGGTCACCTTCGCTCCCAAGCCGCCCACCGTCGTGCTGCTGGCCGGCCTCCAGGGGTCGGGCAAGACCACCGCCTGCGCCAAGCTCGCCCGCTGGTTCAAGCAGCAGGGTCGCAACCCGATCATGGTGGGGGCCGACCTGCAGCGCCCGGCCGCCGTCGAGCAGCTGCGTACTCTCGGAAGCCAGGTGGCCGTGCCCGTGTTCAGCGAGCCAACCGACCCCGTCGTCGTCGCCGGGGCGGGCGTGGCCGAGGCTCGCGACAAGGGCCGCGACGTGTGCATCGTCGACACCGCCGGGCGCTTGTCGGTCGACACCGAGATGATGGAGCAGGTACGCCAGATCTCGGCCGCGGTGGAGCCGCACTACACCTTCCTGGTCATCGACGCCATGACCGGCCAGGACGCCGTCGGCGTGGCCGAGGCCTTCCACGCCGCCCTCGAGATCGACGGGGTGATCCTGTCCAAGCTCGACGGCGACGCCCGGGGCGGCGCGGCGCTGTCGGTCAAGGAGGTCATCGGTCGGCCGATCGCCTTCGCCTCGGTAGGCGAGCGGGTGGCCGACTTCGAGCAGTTCCACCCCAACCGGATGGCCGACCGCATCCTCGGCATGGGTGACGTGCTCACCCTCATCGAGAAGGTCGAGCAGGAGTACGACCGCGACGTCGCCGCCAAGGCCGAGAGCGCTCTCCTCGAGGGTCAGTTCACCCTCGACGACTTCCTGGAGCAGATGCAGCAGATCCGCAAGATGGGGCCCCTGCAGAGCATCATCGGTATGATGCCCGGCATCCCCAAGGAGTTGAAGAACGCCGACATCGGGGAGAAGGAGCTCGCCCGGATCGAGGCCATCATCCGGTCGATGACGCCGCAGGAACGGGCCAACACCGAGCTGGTGAACGGGTCGCGCCGGGCGCGTATCGCCAACGGCAGCGGAACGTCGATCAGCGAGGTGAACCTGCTGCTGAAGCAGTTCCGGGACGTGTCCAAGATGATGAAGCGCTTTGGAGGCGCAGCCAAGGGAGCGAAGGGGAAGCGCCGGAGGATGCCGGCGTTGCCCGACCTGCCCGAGCTGAACCTCAAGTAGGTCCGAACCTCGCCGCGAAGGCGGCGGGAGGGGCCGGGACTTTCGACGGACTACCGCCGAGGGGCGGTGGAGGAACGGAGAGGGCAACGTGGCCGTCAAGCTTCGGCTGATGCGGATGGGCAAGAAGAAGCAGCCGACCTACCGGGTGGTGGCCGCCGACAGCCGTTCCCCCCGCAATGGCCGCTTCATCGAGATCGTCGGCACCTATGAGCCACGTCAGGATCCGTCGGTCGTGCGCATCGACAACGCTCGAGCGCTCGACTGGCTGCGTCGGGGGGCCAAGCCCACCGACCGGGTGCAGCGCCTGCTGCAGGAGTCGGGAGCGTGGGACGAGTTCACCTCGACGGCCCGTCCATGAGCGACGCCCCCCCGGGCGCCCTCGACGACGATCTCGACGACGACGACCGGGGCAACCAGATCCCGGGAGGCACCGCCACCGAGGTCCTCGAGTACCTGGTGAAGGCCTTGGTCGACGACCCCGATGCCGTCGAGGTCGAGGTCGACGAGGACCGGCGAGGCCTTCGGATGCAGGTGCGCGTCGGGCCCGGCGACATGGGCCGGGTCATCGGCCGGCGTGGCCGGCTCGCCAACGCCATACGCACGGTCGTACGAGCGGCGGCGGTGGAGGACGGCATCGCCGTCGACGTCGACTTCGTCGACTAGAGGAGAGGTCGGTGACCGCCGGTCGTCCACTGCTGGAGGTCGGCCGAGTCGTGAAGGCCCACGGGCTCCGCGGCGAGGTGCTGGTCAAGCTGCTCACCGACCGTCGGGAGCGGGTTGCGCCGGGGTCGGTGCTGCACACCAGCCACCAGCTCCTCGAAGTGGTCGAATCCCGACCGCACCAGGGCGGCTTCCTGGTCTCGTTCGCCGGCGTCGTCGATCGCGAGGCGGCCGACGACCTCCGAGGCGAGATGCTGTGGGCTCCTCCCCTGGACGACCCCGATACCCTGTGGGTGCACGAGCTGATCGGAGCCGACGTCGTCGGCCTCGACGGGACCGGCTACGGGTCGGTGGTGGCGGTGGAGGCGAATCCGGCCAGTGACCTGCTCGTGCTCGACGGCGGGGGGCTTGTCCCGCTCAGGTTCGTGACCGACCACGCACCCGGCCGGCTGGTCATCGACCCTCCTTCCGGGCTGTTGTAGGTCCCGTGGACGTGGCCGAGGTCGTGCTGCGGTGACCGGCGAGGTCCACGGGCGCCGACCGTGACCCTCCGCATCGACGTCTTCACGATCTTTCCCGACGTGGTCGAGCACTTCGCCGGCGCCAGCCTGCTGGGACGGGCCCGAAGCGCCGGGCGCCTCGACGTGCGCGTCCACGACCTGCGGGCCACGACTGCCGACGTGCACCGCTCGGTCGACGACGCCCCCTTCGGCGGGGGGCCCGGGATGGTGCTCATGGCCGAGCCGCTGTTCGGCGCCGTCGAGGCCGTCGAACCTCCCCGGCCGCTGTACCTCCTCGGCCCCGGTGGGCGCCGCCTCGACCAGGCGATGGCCCGGGATCTGGCGGGCAGCGCCGGGTTCTCCCTGCTGTGCGGGCGCTACGAGGGGATCGATGAGCGGGTGCGGGCCCACCTGGTCGACGACGAGCTGTCGATCGGCGACTACGTGCTTGCCGGGGGTGAGGTGGCGGCGATGGTGGTGCTCGAGGTGGTCGGGCGCCTGGTGCCCGGCGTGATGGGGAACCAGGCGTCGGCGGGAGAGGAGAGCTTCAGCGATGGTCTGCTCGAGTACGCCCAGTACACCCGTCCGGCGTGCTTCCGCTCATGGGATGTCCCTGCGGTGCTGCGCTCGGGCGATCACGCCCGCATCGCCCGGTGGCGGCGAGCCTCGGCGCTGGTGCGGACGCTGCGCAACCGGCCCGACCTCATCGAAGCCCGGGGGGGCCTGACCGCTGAGGAGCGGGCGTTGGTGGAATCCTTGGACCCCGAAGCCTTAGGATCGTAGGTTCGCCGGCTCGGCTGGCGAACCGTAGTGGACCCGACCCTTCGAGGAGCCCAGCGCGCCATGAACCCCACCGATATCGTCGACCGCGCCAGGCTGCGCGACGACGTCCCCGACTTCTCTCCGGGCGACATCGTCAAGGTGAACGTCCGGGTCGTTGAGGGCACGCGCGAACGAGTGCAGCTGTTCCAGGGCGCCGTCATCCGCCGGCAGGGTTCGGGGATCCGAGAGTCGTTCACCGTGCGCAAGGTGAGCTTCGGCGTGGGCGTCGAGCGCACCTTTCCGGTGCACTCGCCGATCCTCCAGTCGATCGAGCGGGTCACCGAGGGCGACGTCCGGCGCGCCAAGCTGTACTACTTGCGCGAGCTGCGAGGCAAGGCGGCGAAGATCAAGGAGAAGCGGACCGCCCGTTGACCGATCTGCAAGACCGGGCCCCGCCGGTCCCCGCCGGCCAAGGGCCGCCACCGGGCGATGCGAGGCGGCCGGGCCGGGTTGGTTCGGTCGTCTTCGAGTTGGTGGTGTTGGTGGCGCTGGCGGCGATGATCGCCGTCGGGCTGCGCACGTTCGTGGCCCAGGCCTTCTCCATCCCCTCGGCGTCGATGTTCCCCCAACTCGAGGTGGGGGACCGAGTCGTCGTCTCCAAGTTGGCGTACGACCTCCACGACCCCAACCGGGGCGACATCGTGGTCTTCGACTGCCCACCGGCGACCGGGTGTGCCGATCGAGACGGGCAGAGGACGCTGCTCAGCCGCGGGCTGCAGTGGGTGCTCGAATCGGTGGGGCTGCGACAGCCCTCGGCCGAGGAGTACATCAAGCGGGTGGTCGGGCTGCCAGGGGAGACCGTGGAGGGGCGCGACGGCGAGATCTACGTCGACGGGCAGCGCCTGGTGGAGCCCTACCTCACGCCGCCGGTGGTCACCTCCAACTTCGAGCCGGTCACCCTCGATGATGGTGAGCTGTGGGTCATGGGTGACAACCGGGCCAACTCCTCCGACAGCCGGATCTTCGGCCCGATCGACACCGGCACCGTCGTGGGGCGGGCGACGTTGCGGGTCTGGCCGCCCACGCGCACCGCCTTCCTGTGACGCGCGAGCGGCGAGCGCTGGGCATCGCCGGCGAGGACCTGGCCACTACCTGGTACGAGCAGCAGGGCTACGAGGTGCTCGCCCGCAACTGGCGGTGCCGCCAGGGTGAGCTCGACCTGGTGGTGCGGCGCGGGGACGTCGTGGTGTTCTGCGAGGTGAAGTCACGCTCGTCACTGCTGTTCGGGTCGCCGTTCGAAGCGGTCACCTTCGACAAGCGCCGGCGGCTGCGGGCCCTGGCCACCGCCTGGCTGCGCCACGCCGGCATCCGGTCGGAGGAGATCCGCTTCGACGTCGCCGGCGTCCTCGACGGCAGCGTCGAGGTCATCGAAGCGGCGTTCTAGAGGGTTCGCCCTCGAACCTCCGGTTTCCCAGGCTCAGCGCCTCCGGTGGCGCATGGTCCAACACGGGTGGTGCCAGTGTCGTCGAAGGTCGGGGGCCTCGTGGGGCACGGCCACCACGTGGCCGGTGCCGGGGCCGATGTCGGTGTTGCACCCGGGGCAGGTGTAGCGCTTGCGGGCTTCGAAGGGCTGCACGCGCCGGACCTGCACGGCCTCGTCGTCCCACAGGTCGTTCACCGGCCGGTCGCTCACAGGGCACCGGCGGCCCACAGCACCAACACGGTGGTGAGCAGGAGCGCGGCGGCCACGAACAGGTAATCGGCCGACGAGCGGCGGCGTGGCCGGAACGGGTTGAATCCCACCGGTCGAGTATCGCGGCGGGGCTGCCCATCCCCTCTGGCCGCCGCCGGACTCGCCGTACCTTCTGGTTGTCACACCGCCGGCGTAGGCTGGCCCCAGCTCGAGCGACCGGCTCTGCGGTCCTCCTCCTTCGTGCCCAATGCGTCCGGAGAGGAGTCCTCGTGCTCGCCAGCATCTCCTCGGCAACTCTGTTCGGCGTCGACGGCCGGCCCGTGTCGGTGGAGGTCCACGTATCGGGCGGACTTCCCAGCTTCACCCTGGTGGGCTTGCCCGACACGGCGTGCCGTGAGTCGCGCGACCGGGTGCGGGCGGCGCTGCAGTCGACCGGGATCGCCCTGCCGCAGCGGCGCATCACCGTCAACCTCGCCCCGTCGGGCGTCCGCAAGAACGGTGCCGGCCTCGACCTTGCCGTGGCCATCGGCATCCTGGTGGCCCACGGTCACCTGCCGGCTGACGCCGTGGCCGGCATGGGCCTGCTCGGCGAGCTCGGTCTCGACGGGTCGGTGCGCCGGGTGCCCGGGATCGTCCCGCTGGTCGATGCGCTGACGGGGACAGTGGCGGTGGTGCCGGTCGAGTGCGCGGCGGAAGCGGTGCTGGTCGGCCGTCATCAGGTCCGGGCCGTGAGCACACTCGCCCAGCTGGTCGCCGCCCTACGGGGTGAAGGAGCGTGGCCGGATCTGCCGGCCCCGGCAGCAAGCGAAGCCGCCCCGGCCGAGCCCGACCTGGCCGACGTGCGAGGGCAACCGGTCGCCCGGCTGGCGTTGGAGGTCGCTGCCGCCGGCGGGCACCACCTGCTGCTCGCCGGTCCACCAGGGGCGGGCAAGACCATGTTGGCCCGGCGCCTTCCCGGGCTGCTGGCTGACCTGTCGCCAGCCGACGCTCTGGAGGTGACCCGGGTGCACTCGGCCGCCGGGCTGGCGCTACCGGCGTCAGGCCTCGTCCGCCGGCCGCCGTGGCGAGCGCCGCACCACGGGGCATCGGCGGTCTCCTTGATCGGCGGTGGCACGTCGTGCATGCGTCCGGGCGAGATCAGCCTGGCTACGCGTGGGGTGCTGTTCATGGACGAGCTGGCCGAGTT
>JADDQY010000120.1:3709-6696 GCA_016781135.1 Actinomycetota bacterium | reverse complement strand
CACCCACCGGGTGGACCCGCTACCTACACCACGTCATGGGACGCAAACACGGTTTCCGCCCCCAAGCACGACCACGCTCGGCTCGCTGCTGAGCCCTCGACGTCGAGGGAGCGACCAGCACTTTGGCGCACCGAACCCTGTGGCGTGGCTGGCCAACGAAGATCGATGCGTCGACCGCTAGCCAGCTGGAATGGCGGAAAGAGCGGGACCTTCGATGAGTGCGCCCCCTGGGATTCGAACCCAGAACCTGCGGATTAAGAGTCCGTTGCTCTGCCGTTGAGCTAGAGGCGCATTGTCTCGTCCGCCGGAGTGGCGGACGAACGTGCAAGGGTGACCGAGGGGATTCGAACCCCCGACATCCGCGACCACAACGCGGCGCTCTAACCAGGCTGAGCTACGGCCACCGTGGTGGTCGTCATGCTATCGGGTGACGCGCTCCGGCAAGATGAGCGACACGCGTGCCTGCGTCAACCCTGGCGCGTGCCGGTGCTCGGCCTGGCCTGTGGGCGGGGAGAATGACGGCATGGACCGCTGGGCCGAGGCGTGCTCGGCGCTTTCGGCCGCTGACCCGGCGCTGGCCGAGGCCATCGTCCGGAGCGGGCGGTGCACGCTCGTGCGGCGCCGGGCGCCGGGAGGAGCGTTCGCGACCTTGGCCCGGGCGATCTGCTACCAGCAGCTGGCCGGTGCCGCTGCCGCCGCCATCCATGGTCGCTTTGCCGCCCTGTACGACGGCAGGCCCACGCCCGAGGCGGTGGCGGCGACACCCGAGCCGCTCCTCCGGGCGACCGGGCTCTCGGCGGCGAAGGTCGCCGCCATCAGGGACCTCGCTACGAAGACCCTCGACGGCAGCGTGCGCCTGGGAGGCTGGAGCCGCCTGGGCGACGAGGAGATCGTGGAGCGCCTGACCCAGGTACGAGGTGTGGGTCCCTGGACGGCCCAGATGTTCTTGATGTTCCAGCTGAACCGGCCCGACGTCTGGCCGGTCGGTGACCTCGGGGTGCGGGTCGGTTACGCCCGCATCCATGGGCTGGAGACGTCGCCGTCGCCCGCCGAGCTGGTGAGCCTGGGTGAGCGCTACCGACCCTTCCGTACCGTGGCGGCGTGGTACTGCTGGCGGACGGTCGACACTCCGCCTCCCGAGGTCGCCGCCGGGGCCAGCCCGGTGTGGTGACCCTGCCTGGCGAAGCTGATCCGCGGCGCGACCTCACGTTTCCGAGCCACAGACGTTGACCTTGGGATGACCGTGCAGCCGTTCGAGGAGCTCGTCGACGACCACGGACCGGTCGTGATGCGCGTCATCCGGGTGCTCCTGGGGCCGGCCGAGGCCGAGGACGCGTGGTCCGAGACCTTCCTGGCCGCCTTCGAGGCCTACCCGCGACTGCGTCCCGATAGCAATATCGGCGCCTGTTTGGTGACGATCGCCCACCACAAGGCCATCGACCAGCTCCGATCGAGACGTCGCGCAGCGGTTCCGAGCGCCGAGCTCCCTGACCGGATAGCGGACGACGGCTGTGTCGGGGACGGGGATGCGGACCTGTGGGCCGCGCTCGAGGGCCTCCCGTTCAAGCAGCGGGGGGCGGTGGCCTACCACCACATCGGCGGGCTGCGGTATGCCGAGGTCGGGGAGCTGATCGACAGCACCGAAGTCGCCGCTCGGCGCTCCGCCGCCGACGGCATCGCCGCCCTTCGCAGGATCTACCGGAGAGGAGCGCCATGAGCACCGCCAACCGCGCTGTCGTCGACCTCGTCGAGGCGAGGGGCCAGTTCGACCCAGCGACGGCCGAACGGTTGCGGGCCCGCCTGATCGCCGAGGCCGAGGAGCAGCACCTCCTCGACGTGGCCTACCGGATCGTGGAGAGCCCGGTGGGCCCCCTGCTGCTCGCCGCCACCACCGAAGGGCTGCTGCGGGTCGCGTTCGACTGCGAGGACCACGACGCCGTCTTCGGGGTGCTCGCCCGGCGGGTCAGCTCGCGCATCCTGTGGGCACCGGCCCGGCTCGATGAAGCCGCCCGTCAGCTCGACGCCTACTTCGCTCGTACCCGGCGGAGCTTCGACCTGCCTGTCGACCTGCGCCTCGCCGCCGGTTTCCACCGGACGGTGCTCGGGTGCCTGCCGGGCATCGCCTACGGCACCACCCAGACCTACTCCACGATCGCGGCGACAGCCGGGAGCCCGGCTGCGGTCCGAGCAGTGGGCTCGGCGTGCGCCAACAACCCTGTCCCCCTGGTGGTGCCGTGCCACCGGGTGGTGCGCAGCGACGGCACGATCGGCCAGTACCGTGGCGGGACCGAGGCCAAGCAGGCGCTGCTCGACTTGGAGGCGTCGTGACGGAGTCGGAGGTGCGGGCTGGGAGGTGAGGATCCGAGGCGGAGGGTTGGAGGGCGACGACACACGAGCCAGTCGCCCCCCTACACCGTCTTGCAGGTGGGCCGGCGACGGTGTTCGCCTTTCCTCCTCCGGTCAACCGTTCGGGCCGCGTCCCAGGAAGCCCAGTAGGCGATCCAGTGATCTGGCGTCGGTGTCCACGGCCACGATCTCGTCGAACGGCATGCCCTCGCCCCGGTATTTCGGGGGCAAGCTGACTTCCGCCCGGGCCGATCGCTGGCGCTGGAGCTGCGGATTGGAGTTCGTCGACGATTGAGTGTTGGAGTGTCTCGGTGACGTACGGCACCAGTCGGCTCGCGTGAGCATGCCACGGCCGACCCTCGCGAACGGCTCCCCGACTGGAGTCGGAAGGCCTGCGGCGAGATGAGCACCGCCCGAGGACCGGACAGCTCCCTCGTCGTCGTCGCCAATGCTCGGGCCGGAGGTATCGACCGGCTGGACGAGGCCCTCGCCGTGTTGCGGACCGGCGGACAGACGGTGGTCGCGGTGGAGTTGTCCGATCCGGTCGAGCCTCCAGCATCGCTGGGAGCGGTCGCTGGTCGAACAGTTGTGGCGGCGGGCGGTGACGGCACGCTCCGTGTGCTGGCGCAGCACCTGTGGCA
>JADDQY010000120.1:0-3591 GCA_016781135.1 Actinomycetota bacterium | reverse complement strand
ACGCTCCGTGTGCTGGCGCAGCACCTGTGGCACCAAGGTGTGCTGGCTGACACCGTCTTGGGGCTGTTGCCCCTGGGAACAGGCAACGATCTCGCCCGTACTGTCGGCATTCCCCTGGACCCTGCCGATACTGCCGCCGTCGTCTTGTCCGGACGCTGTCGACCACTCGATTTCCTGTTCGACGATACCGACACTCTTGCTGTCAACGCCGTCCACTGCGGAGTGGGAGGGCTGGCCGTGAGGCACGCCGCCCCACTGAAGCCGTTCCTGGGGCGGTTGGCCTACCGGGTGGGGGCGGCGTGGGCGGGCGCGA
Source organism: Actinomycetota bacterium (assembly GCA_016781135.1). Classification (GTDB taxonomy): domain Bacteria; phylum Actinomycetota; class Acidimicrobiia; order Acidimicrobiales; family CADCSY01; genus JADDRA01. The sequence continues at coordinate 3,278 of JADDQY010000120.1, read as the reverse complement.
GAGCGAAAGGATGGCAGGTCCACGTGGAGCTGGACGACCGAGTGTTGTTCGAGGGGAACGCCCTCTTCGTCGGGATCGGCAACGGCACCACCATCGGCGGTGGCGCCGTTCTTTGCCTCACCCCGTCCGAACGCCGGGCTCGCCGACGTGCTCGTGGTGGGCGCAGGCAACACGATGTCACGACTGGCGGCGGCGACGGCTCTGTGTTCATGCGCCACGGGCGAACGGGATGGAGTAATCACTGGACGTGGGAAGTCGATCCGTGTCCGGGGTGAGCCCATCCCCTACATCACCGATGGTGACGTCTGCGCCTCCCGCCCCAGCCGGTCGTGGTGGGCCGGCGGGCGGCATGGCGGCTGCTGGTCCCAGTCGTCGACCCGTAAGGCACGGTTGGCAACCTCGTCGGGTTACCGACCGGGCGCACCGGATCTGCCCTTGCCATCAGCATCGCCTCTGCGCCCCCGTAGCCGCGAGCCACTCGTGACGGGCGCCGTCGAGCACCTTCCAACCCCGTCGTTCAGTGCTGTACCACTGCAACTCCACGAGCTCGGCCTGCCCGCTTCGGATCCGTGGGCGCCGACGACCAGCTCGGCCGTGGCCCGGCGCTAGCCGCAGCTGGCGAGGGAGCCAGGGCCGATCACTGGGAAAGCTGACCTCGGACGGCTCCCTCCGGATGTGCGTCGCTGTGGACGTTGACGTAGAAGTTTCCGGGATTCGCGGCGATGCGCCCCATGAGCGTGGCATCGGCGTTCGCACACCCGCTGGTGGTGGTGTCGCTTGCCGTCGGGGTGGTCAACGGCACAACCACCGGCCCGCTCTTGCCGGCCTCGCCCTCGTGGATGTGCATCCCGACGGGGCGGTCGATCTTCTGCACCGTGACGTCGTAGCACACCTCGGTCTTGCTGACGTCGAGGTTCACCATGGCCGTCCCCGTAGCGTCCGGGTCACCGGGTTTCGGCACCTCCGAGCTGCCAGTCAAGGTAGCGGTCAGACGAGTGGTGCTCTCCAGGCGGCTCGAGAGCGTGGTGGCCGCACCCTCCGCGCTCTCCTGCGCCTCGTCGACCTCCTCACCGCAACTCGCCGCCAGCAACAGCACGGCGGCGATGACGGCAGCCCTGCCCATGCTGCGCTTCCTCATCGGGATCCCTCCTTACTCACGTTCCAGGTCCTCCATCCGCTCAGGAAGTACCCCGGAGTGCCCCGTGGTCAAGCTCTCTCGAAGCTGAGGAGCCGGGAGGTGCTGTGGGCGTCGGGTGCGAGGCCAGATGCTCCACCGTCACGGTCGGCTCGCAGCTCCGGACCGAGCGCCTGTCGGTGGCTCGCGGCGCAGCCGAGGCAGACGAGCCCGCGCTTCCGCCCAAGATCCGGGAGGGACGGCCGAGCAAGGAGAAGGGCCGGTGCTCTCGCATCTGCCCTGCCCTGCATGTTGGTGGCGGTGGGGCGGGATGTGAACGGCGACCTTCGGGCGATGAGGTCCTGGTCCGCCTACCTACCTGCTCGTGCAGGTGTTCGACGGGTTTCGCGGCGAAGCCCTCTCGTCAGCGACAGGGCGAGCACATCGTCAGGCAGCGCGGAACTGGACGGCGATATCCATGAGCTTCCGGAGGGCGAGGTAGATAGGGCAGCGCTCCTGCCATATCCGGGCGATCTCGTCGACGGCGGCTTGGCCGTCCGGCGACTCCAGGCTCACATCCAGGGTCATGTTGCGCAGATCTGGCTCGGCGTCGTCCATGCCCAGGAGTCCCCGCGCGTCGCTCTCGCATCGCACGGTGGCCGCCACCGCCGTGACCGGCAACCCGAGCTGTGGTGCGAGGGTGTCTCGGACAAAGACGACCGCACAGCCGGCCAGCGCGCTGAGCAGCAGCGCAGTGGGGCTCGGGGCCTGGTTGGTTCCACCGAGGGCTGGGGGAAGGTCGGTTTGCCAGGTGAACGGGCCAGCCTGGATCACCGCCTGGCTCTCCTCGGCGCGCGCCGTCACGGTCGGGGCGCCGCGAGCCTGATCCGGCTCCTTGCTCCAGGTCGCGACCGTCTTTTCGATGGTCTCTGTTCTCATCACAAGCACCTCCTTGAAGGCGGTTGTCCGTCGGTAGCACGATACGAAGCGATCGAGTCGTGAGGAACGACAGGATTGCTCGGACAAGGCGTGTGCACCGTTCTCTCCCGGCTCGGTGCAGCGAAGGCCGGTTCCCACCACTCGCCCTTGAACTCGCCGGCAGCGGGGTGCCCCACCGAGGGCAATAGCCGTTCGGCTGAGGGCGACGAACCCTCCCAGCGTCCTTACCGCCGTCCGGGGAGGCGACGCATTCTCGAGTACGTGAGGTGCGCGCCCCGGTGCGGCACATCGGGAACGCGCAGGACAGGTCCTCAGCCGGTGAGCAGTTCGTCCATGCGCTCGTAGCTTTCGCGCACACCGTCCGCCATGCCGCTGGCGACAAAGGCGTCACGTCCCTCGAACGAGTCAACCAGCGATGTCGCCTTGAGCCTGGTGCGGCCGTTGCCGAGGCCCTCCAGGACGAGCCGCTCGAGCGCGACGTCGTCGGGCTGGCCCTCGAAGGTGAAGGTCTGGATGATGCGCTCCGAGGGGCGCACCTCGTGGAAGCAGCCGTAGAAGCCGAACTCGTTGCCGTCACCGATGTGCACGTAGCGGTACGAGCCGCCGGTCCGGCAGTCGTAGTGGTCCATGCGCATCTCGTAGCGGCGGGGCCCGAGCCATTGGACGACGAGCTCGGGATCGGTGTGGGCCTCGAAGACCTTCTCCGGCGGGGCGTCGAACTTCCGGATGATGCGGACAAGGGGGATATCTGAGTCGACCGTGATCTCGGTCTCGTTCGTTCTGGTGGTCACGTTGGTGCTCCCCGCTGAGCTGATTCGGGTGATGGCATGGGGGCGAGGTCCGGCATCGACCGGAGGACGTCGTCCAGGCGGCGGTAGCGCTCCTCGGCCTGGGCTCGGTAGCGCTGGATCCACTTGGTCATGAGGTCGAAGACCTCTGCTTCGAGGTGCACCGGGCGGCGCTGGGCCTGCCTGCTGCGGCTCACCAGTCCCGCGTCCTCCAGCACCTTGAGGTGCTTGGAGACGGCCTGGACGGTGATGTCGTAGGGCTCGGCGAGCTCGCCCACGGTGGCGTCACCACCGGCGAGCCTCGCCACGATGTCACAGCGGGTGGGATCGGCCAGGGCCGAGAACACCCGGGAGAGGGGACCAGCCGCCAAACCTTCCTCCAGTTACTGAACCAGCTGGCTGAGCACCCCACGTACGATCGAAGAGCACTCTTGTCA
>JADDQY010000070.1 GCA_016781135.1 Actinomycetota bacterium | reverse complement strand
TCAGGGCGTTGGCGGTGAGCTCGGGTCCGTTGAGTTCCTAACCGCTGTCAAGGCCCTCCGCAGGGTTCAGGCTGGTTGTGGGACGGGCGTCACCGTGGAGCGCGTGGCTCGGGCGCAGACGATCTTGTCGAGCGTGGCCACGGTGGCATCGGCGTCGTGGAGTGCTCGACCAGGTCCGAGAGCGACTCCCGGGTGAACTCGTCGACGACATGAGGATCTTGATGACCCGGCCGGTGGCAGTGACGTCGAACTGGTAGTCGAGCGCCCGGACGCGGTCGGGGGAGGTGACGGCCAGGCCATCGGCGGGCGTGGTCGAGCTGCAGACACGGGCTCGCTTGCGGTGCTTGGGAGGCACCCGCAGCCCCTCCTCACGCGCGTCGACCCGACTGACGCCGTCGAGGCGGGAGAGGCCCGAGGCGTAGCTGTCGATGGTCGCACCGAGGACGGTGCCCGAACCGGCGTCGGCGGTCACGACCGGGAAAGCGTCGCCCTCGTTTGCGGCGAAGTCCCGCCGCAGCTGCTCAGAGACCGCCCGGCTCGTGCTCTCGGCGGGCAGGGCTCGGTCGTCCACGGTTCCGAAGCGCACGCCGAGGAAGGGGGTGCCGAGGAGCACCAGCACAAGGGTGGCCGCTGTGGCGACGGGCACGGATCGGCGCATGACGAAGGTGGCGACCCGGTCCCTACCCCAACAACCTCCGCGCAGCGCATCGCTCCTGCAACTCCCGCAGGGGAGCGGAGGGACACGCGAAGGACACGCGAGCATTCACAGAGATGCCTGTCAGCCACTCGCCCCATCACACTCTGCAAGATAAGAAATGCGCCCTGACCAGGAAGAATGGCAGGGATCGTTGGGTCTTGAGAGGGCCCGCTGAACCCCCTGGCTCAGTTGTAGCGGTTCATGGCGGCTGCCGGCCCCTCGGTGAGGATGGTCTCCACCGCCTCGGCGGCGTCGGCGACGGCCACGTCGAGCTCGCTGCGGTCGGCCTTGCCGGGGCGGCGGAGGACGTAGTCGGCGCCCGACTGGGACCCCGGGGGCTTGCCCACCCCGACGCGGACCCGAAGGAAGGCGTCGGTGTGGAGGTGGGCCTTGATCGACTTGAGGCCGTTGTGGCCGGCGAGCCCACCGCCCTCCTTCACCTTGATCCGTCCTGGGGGCAGATCGAGCTCGTCGTGGACCACCACCAAGCGGCCCACGTCGTCCGGGCAGTACCGACGGACCAGTGGGGTGACGGTCTCGCCCGAGAGGTTCATGTAGGTGGCGGGAACTGCCAACACCAGCAGGCGGTCACCGGCGCGGATCTCGGCCGACAGGGCCCGTCCCACCGCCCGCTTCAGCTGCGCACCGTGGCGCTCGGCCAGCACGGCCACGACCTCGGCGCCCACGTTGTGGCGGGTCCCGTCGTACTCGCTGCCCGGGTTGGCCAGTCCGACGACGACCAGGTCGGCGGGCGTCCCCCGGCCCGGCCCGGCCGCCCGTCGGCCGGGAAGCCGCACTACGCCGGCGCGCCCTCCGCCGCGCCGTCGCCCTCGCCGGCACCACCCTCGACGGCCCGCTCCTCGGCCTCCATGGTGGCCTGGCTGACCCCGGCGGTGACCACCGCCTCGTCGGCGTCGACTTCGGTGGAGACCCCCTCGGGCAGCGGGAGGTCACCGACGCGGATGGTGTCGCCGATCGCCAGGCCGGCCACGTCGACCGTGAGCTCGTTGGGGATCCGGCCCGGCGTGGCCGAGACGGCGAGGGTGAACAGGACCTGTTCGACCGTGCCGCCAGCCCGGGTGACCTCGTCGGCCTCGCCGGACAGCGTGACCGGCACGTCGACGGTGATGACCTCGTCGCGGCTGATGAGGATGAAGTCGACGTGGGTGACCAGGTTGCGCACGGGGTCGCGCTGCAGGTCCCGCACCAGCGTGAGGTGGGTACTCCCATCGACCTCGAGGTCGATCAGGGCGTTCATGCCCGCCTCGGTGGTCAACGCCTGGCGAAGCTCCCGGCGCAGGACCGCCAGCGACCGGGGCTCGGCCCCGTGGCCGTACAGCACGGCAGGGACCTTGCCCTCGGCTCGGAGCCGTCGCGACGCCCGCGAGCCCACCGGTCGACCCGACTCTGCCCGCAGCGCCACCTCAGCCATGGCGGGCCAGTGTAGGCGACGGCTCGAGGAACGCCTTGGCCGCCGCCCGCCGTCGTCCTGGCTCGACGGGCGAGTCCTATGACTGGTTCTCTCCCCCGAAGATCTCCGACACCGAGGCATCCTCGAAGACGGCGTTGATGGCGTCGGCGATGACGGCGGCCACCGACAGCACCTCGATCTTGTCGATCTGCTTCTCCGGCGGAAGAGGCAGCGTGTCGGTGACCACCACCCGGTCGATGACCGAGTTCTTGAGCCGGTCGACGGCGGGGCCGGAGAACACCGGATGGGTCGCTGCCGCCCACACCCTGGATGCCCCCCGCTCCTTGAGCTGCTCGCCGGCGGCCACGATCGTCCCCGCGGTGTCGATGATGTCGTCGACCAGCACGCAGCTGCGGCCGGACACGTCGCCCATCACCCCGAGCGCCTCGATCTGGTTGACCAACCCCCTCCGGCGCCGCTTGTACACCGACGCCATGTCGGTGCCGAGGTGCCGGGAGAACCGCTCGGCTGCCTTGATGCGCCCGGCGTCGGGAGCGACCACCACGATCTCGCTGCCGAGGTGGGCCCGGAGGTGCTCGACCAGCACCGGCATGGCGGTCAGGTGGTCGAAGGGACCGTCGAAGAACCCCTGGATCTGCCCGGAGTGCAGGTCGACGCTCACGACCCGGTTCGCACCCGCTGCCGCCAGCAGATCCGCCACCAACTTGGCCGTGATGGGCTCGCGGCCCTGGCTCTTGCGGTCCTGTCGGGAGTACCCGTAGTAGGGGCACACCGCGGTGATGCGCTTGGCCGACGCCCGCTTGGCGGCGTCGATCATGATCCACTGCTCCATCAGCGAGTCGTTGATCGAGCGGTCATCGCCCATTGAGTGGGTCTGGACGATGAACACGTCACCGCCCCGCACCGACTCGCCGAACTGGCAGCGCATCTCGGAGTTGGCGAAGTCGACCAGGTTGGCCTCTCCGAGCTCGACTCCGAGGAACCCGGCGATGTCGCGCGCCAGCTCGGGATGGGTGCGCCCGGTCAGCAGGTGCAGCTTCTTCTTGGGCACGAGCTCCATGCCCACCCGCTGGACCCGACCCGCTGTGCCCATCCGACCGCCTCTCCTGCTAGCGCCCGGGAGTAGTGTAGAACGGCGGGGTGACGGCCCGGGCCGCCAGCACGGCGCCGGGGGCGAGCACGGCGAAGGGCCCGACCCGGGCGCCGATGCCGATCTCGGCACCGGTCCCCACGCTGTGGGCCACGACCGCGTGGGCTCTGACCACGCAGTCGACCAGGCGGGTGTCGGGCCCGATCTGAGCGCCCTCGGCGACGACGGTGTGGCCGCCCACGAGCGTGCCCGGGAACAGGGTCACGTCGGGAGCCAGCTGCACGCCGCTCTCCACATAGGTGCGCTCGGGGTCGACCATGGTGACCCCGTGGCTCATCCACCGGTGGTTGATGCGCCGGCGCAGCTCGGCTTCGGCGGTGGCGAGCTGGGACCGGTCGTTGACCCCGATCACCTCCCTGGCGTCGTCGACCACCACCGAGCTCACCCGGTGGCCGGCGGCGGCCAGCACCTCGATCACATCGGTGAGGTAGTACTCGCCCTGGCGGTTCTGCGGCGTTAACCGGCGCAGCGCCGGGGCCAGCAGGTTGCGCCGGAAGCAGTAGATCGACGTGGCCACCTCGTCGATGGCTGCCTCCTCGGGCCCGGCCTCGACCTCCTCGACGATCCGGCGCACGCCTCCGTCGCGCCCCCGCACCACCCGCCCGTAGCCCGTCGGCTCGACGAGCCGAGCGCTGAGGAGCGTGGCCGCAGCGTCATGCTCGCGGTGGGCCTCGAGGAGCCGGGCCAGCGTGGTCGATCGGATCAGGGGCGCATCGCCAGGGAGCACCACCAGCTCGCCGTCGTCCTCGTCGTCGAGATCGTCATCGGGCACGGCGGACAGGGCGACCATGAGGGCGTCACCGGTGCCCCGTTGCACCCGCTGTTCGACGAACTCTATGCCGAGGCCGGGAGGGCCGTCGTCGATGAGCTTCTTGGTCACCCGCTCGGCGCCGTGCCCGACCACCACGACCACTCGCTCCACCGGCACCTCGGTGACGGCATCGAGGATGTGCAACAGCATGGCGCGCCCGCACAACACGTGGAGGGGCTTGGGTCGCGACGAGCGCATCCGGGTCCCCTCGCCGGCGGCGAGCACCACGCACCACGGCCCTCGTGCGCTCACAAGGGATTGCTAACACCTGGAGGGGCGCGCCGGCAGCCGCCCCCCTCGTACGTATCGGGTAGCGCCGTCGGGCTCGGGGGGGAGGAGTCGAACCCCCATTCTCTGGACCAAAACCAGATGTCCTGCCATTGGACGACCCCCGATAGGAAGCGCCGCGAGGCTACCGGGCTGGAAGGGCCGGCGCCCCCGGCGCTACCCTCGCCGGCAGATGGGTTCGCTGATCAAGAAGCGCCGCAAGCGCATGCGGAAGAAGAAGCACAAGAAGATGCTCAAGCGGACGCGCTTCCAGCGTCGGGCGAAGAAGTAGCCGAGCCGCTCTCCGCCGGGCCCACGGCCCGGGCCACCAGCCGGCCCTCACCCGGGAACGCGCCCTCCACGAACCACGCCGAGCCACTGCCGGCCAGCATCGGGGTCGCCCCCGTGGCGTCGCCCAAGCGGTCCCGCCACCGGGCCAGATCGGGAGCGACCACCAATGCCGGAGCCTCCAGATCGTTCGTCGCGCCGGTCGGCCCGCCCAAGCGGTCCCACGCCCGGTACACGTCGGCGGTGGTGACACCGAAGGGCGGCACCACCAACGTCACCACCAGGTCCACCGGCTCCAACGGCGTGATGACCTCCCCGATCCCGGTCACCCGGGCGCGCCCTCCGACCAGGCAGAAGGGGACGTCGGCACCCAGCCGGGCGGCGAGGGCGAGGTCACGGGACCCCGCCCACCGGAGCACGGCGGCGGCGTCGGCCGAGCCTCCTCCGAGCCCGGCACCGGCAGGGATCCGCTTGAGCAAACGGACCGCCGCCCGCCGACCGACGGCCGCCAACGCTCGGCGCACGAGGTTGTCGTCGCCCGTCGGCACCGACAGCCCAGTGGCTCCTTCGACGTCGAGCCGGTCACCATCGTCGAAGGTGAGCTCGTCGGCGAGGTCCAGGGTCACCATCTCGGCGTCGATGAGGTGGTAGCCGTCCGCCCGTACCCCGGTGACCCGTAGCGAGCGGGTGAGCTTGGCGGGGGCGGAGACGATCATGGCCCCATGGCCGAGCGCCGGCGCTCGGCGCACGCGGCGAGTCGCCCCCACGCGCTCACGTCAAGCTCTTCGGCCCGAGCTTCGGGACGAACACCGGCGCAGGCGAAGTCCTCGGCGTCGACGTGGCCGGCGAGCGCTCCCCGCAGCATCTTGCGGCGGTGGGCGAAGCCGGCCCGCACGAGAGCGAACAGCGTCCCGGGGTCCGCCACCGCGGGGTCGACCGCCGGCGTCGCTCGCCGCTCGATGACCACCAGCGCCGAGTCCACCGCCGGTTGGGGCCAGAAGACCGTGGGGGGCACGTGCCCGGCCAGCCGGGCGGTCGCCCAATAGCCGACCTTGACCGACACCGCCCCGTACCCCGGGTCGCCCACGCCCGCGGCGAGCCGCTCGCCGACCTCGTACTGCACCATCACCAGCATGCGGACGATGGCGGGAACGCGGTCGAGCAGTTCGGCGATCAGGGGCGTGGCCACGTTGTAGGGCAGGTTGGCCACGAGCACCCAGTGACCGGGCTGAGGGTGGTCGAGGACGGCGTCCCAGTCGATTGCCAGAGCGTCGCCGTGCACCACCCGCACGGGGTGGGGCTCGACCACCTCACGCAGGGCGGCGACCAGGTGATCGTCGACCTCCACGGCCACCACCTCGGCGCCGGTCTCGACCAGGGCCAGGGTGAGCGAGCCGAGTCCGGCTCCGATCTCGACGACCCGGTCACCCGGTCCCACCCCAGCCAGGCGAGCGACCCGGCGCACGGTGTTGGGATCGACCACGAAGTGCTGGCCCAGTGCCCGGCGTGGCCGCAGGCCGTGGCGGGCCAGCAGGTCGATGACCTCCCGGCGCGACAGGGTCACCAGTCGAGGCGGGCCCTCACCACACCTTCCTCGAGCGGGGCGAGCCGGGCGAAGTCGTCCCGGAACAGGTCGAGGACCTTGTCGTCCCCGGAGTAGGGACCCCGGTCGCCGACCGTGCAGATGAGCGACGCCCCGGTGGCCAGGTTGGTCACGGTCACGACGGTTCCCTTGTCGAGGATCCGGTGGGCGCAGATCCCGGCCCGAGCGCCGTCCAGCTCGTACCAGGAGACATCGCCGCGCTGGGTCCCGTCGCTCTGCTCCACGTGGGGAGCAGGCGGGATCGTTGCCGCGACCGACGCGGCCGTGGTCGTGGTGGTGCTCGGCGCGGCCTTGGCCGGGGCCGACGTCGTGGTCGTGGTGGTGGCAGCGGCGGCGCGCTGGCGGGGTCGGGCGGTGGTCGAGGTGGTGGCGGTGAGGATGGCCTCGGTGGTGGGCGCCGGCCGGGCGGTGGTCGTCGTCGTCGTCGTCGGCGCTGCCGTGGTGCTCGTCGTGGTGCTCAGCGCCAGCGCCTCGAGCACGACCATGTCGCCATCGCTCGGCGAGGTGGTGACCTGAGGCTCGGGCACCACGGCGAGATCGGGTTGACCGACGGCCAGGGCGACCTCTTCCGGCGGCTCCGGTTGCTCGGCGGCCGGGAACAGCCGGGGCCCGAGGACCACGGATGTCGTGATGGCGACCAGTAGCCAGGCGCGACGGAACGAGCTCTCCTTGGACGACAGGACCCCACCCTTTCCCCCGGGCCTTCGGACGAGGGCACCCTAGGAGCCGCCGTAACCGAATCGCAAACAAGCTGGGCACGGAGGCCGCACGTGCGGGGCTACTGGTCGAGGCGAAACAGCGCTGCCGCCGTCGCCGTGGAGGCGGCTTCCACCGCCTCGACGGGCAGGGCCTTGGCCGCGGCCACCGCCGCGCCGACCAACGGCAGCCACGCCGGGCGGTTGGGGTGGCCCCGGTTGGGGACCGGGGCCAGGTAGGGGCTGTCCGTCTCCACGGCAAGGCGCTCGAGCGGGCAGTGGCGGGCCGCCTCCCGCACCTCCGACGCTCCCTTGAAGCTGACGATCCCGCTGAAGCTGAGCACCGCACCGGTGCCCAGGGCCAGCTCGGCCTCGCCGGGACCGCCGGTGAAGCAGTGGAACACCGTTCGTGCCGGCGTCCCCTCGGCGGCGAGCACGGCGAAGGTGTCGTTCCAGGCCTCGCGGGTGTGGATCACCAGGGCCAGGTCATGGTCGATGGCGAGGGCTACCTGGGCAGCGAACACCCGGCGCTGCACCGAGCGGGGCGAGTGGTCGTAGTGGTAGTCGAGCCCGCACTCCCCCACCGCCACCACCTCGGGGTCGTCCAGCAGCTCGTCGATGCCGTCCAGGCCCTGGCTGGCATCGTGGGGGTGCAGCCCGGCGGTGGCCCACACCCCGGGACGGCCGCGCGCGACCTCGATGGCCGCTCGTGACGAGGCGACGTCGGTGCCGACCGTCACCAGGCGTGCGACCCTCGCTGCGGCTGCCGCGGCGATGGCGTCGTCGGCCTCGGCGCCCACCGGAAGGTGGCAGTGGCTGTCGGTCCACATCGGCCGAGCTCGGGCGTCAGTCGGGCTGGATGCGGGGGAAGAGGGGCGCCGCCCGCTCCATCCTCAGCCCTCCGGGGTAGCCCCCCCACACCGCTGCCTCGGGGAGGCGCTGCTCGTGCGGACGACCGGCCAGCCCCAGGCGTTTCCACAGCTCGCCACATGCGGTGGGCATGGCCGGAGTGGCAAGCAGAGCGACGATGCGCAGCGTCTCGACGGCGGCCCCGAGCACGGCGTCGACGGCGGAACCCGGCTCGGCCTTCCACGGCTCGTTGTCCTCCAGGTGGGCGTTGGCGGCGTGGATGAGGCGCCACGTCGCCTCGAGGGCCTCGTGGGGGGCGAAGCGCTCCCAGGCCCGAGTTGCCTCGTCGAGGACCTCACCCGCCACCGCCGTCAACGGGCTGTCGCCTGGAGGGCGGGGAGCGACTCCGCCGCACTTCTTGGCCACGACGGCCGTCACCCGGCTCAGCAAGTTCCCGAGGTTGTTGGCCAGGTCGGCGTTGTAGCGGGCGACCATGCCTTCGTGGCTGAAGTCCCCGTCGGCCCCGAAGGGCACGTCCCGAAGGAACTGGTAGCGGTAGCCGTCGACGCCGAAGTCGGCGACCAGGTCGGCGGGAGCGATCTGGTTGAGCCGGGTCTTGCTCATCTTCTCGCCCCCGACGAGGAGCCAGCCGTGGACGAACACCGACGCCGGCGGATCGATCCCCGCCGCCATGCACATCGCCGGCCACCACACACAGTGGAACCGGAGGATCTCCTTGCCGATGACGTGGTGGACCGCGGGCCACCAGCGCTCGAAGCGGACGGGATCCTCGCCGTAGCCGATGGCGGTGACGTAGTTGACCAGCGCGTCGTACCAGACGTAGAAGACGTGCCCCGGATCCCACGGGACCGGCACCCCCCAACGCAGCGAGGTGCGGGTGATCGAGATGTCGTCGAGGCCGGAGCGGATGAACGCCAGCGCCTCGTTGCGCTTGGTGCCCGGCTGCACCGCGTCGGGGTGCGACTCGTACCACTCAAGCAGACGATCTCCGTAGCGGCTCAGCTTGAAGAAGTAGTTCTCCTCCTTCATCGACGTCACCGGGCGCAGGTGCACCGGGCAGTTGCCGTCGACCAGTTGGGCCTCGTTGTAGTAGTCCTCGCACGCCACGCAGTAGAGGCCCTCGTAGGTGCCGAGCTCGATGTCACCCCGCTCGTAGATGGCGCCGAGGAAGCGCTGCACGGTCGCGTAGTGCCTGGGCTCGGTGGTGCGGATGAAGTCGTCTTCGGCGATGTCGAGTTGCCGCCAAGCGGCGGTGAAGCGCTCGCTGGTGCGGTCGGTCCACTCCTGGGGCGTGACGCCGCGGGCTTCCGCCACCTGGGCCACCTTGAGGCCGTGCTCGTCGGTGCCGGTGAGGAAGAGCACGTCGTCGCCGATCATCCGGTGCCAGCGACAGATCGCGTCGGCCACCACCGTGGTGTAGGCGTGGCCGATGTGTGGGGCGTCGTTCACGTAGTAGATGGGGGTGGTGAGGTAGAATGGCCGGCCCACGGCGCCAATCTACCGACGGGTCTACCGACGGGAAGGCGGTGGGCCGGGAGAGACTCGACCGGCATACACCTCCGGGCTAGGTCGACGCCGGCCTGCTCGACGGTGCCCGATCGGCGACCAGGTGCAGCTCGTCGAGCGAGTCGCCCCGTCGGTGGGCACTCGCCGGCCGACGCCCACGAAGCTCCTCGATGCGGGCGAGGGGGCGCTCGAGACACGCCGTCGGGTGCCGGCGACCTCGCCGTAGGCCCGTTCGACCCCATCAACCGCGCGGCCGAGGCGGTCGAGCGAACCGCAGAAGCGCTCCCACTGGCCGGTGAAGTCGCCGAGGACGCTCACGATCTCCGTCGCCGTGCTCTCGACGGCGAAGGCCTCGACGGCTTGGCGAACCACGGCCAGGACCGCGAACAAGCTGAGCGGCGAGCACAGCACCACCCCTTGGGCCAGGCCGACGTCGAGCAGCTCGGGATCGTGCTCGTGGACGAACGCGTAGATGCTCTCGTTGGGGATGAACCCCAACACGAAGCCGAGACTGGCACCGGTCGGGTCGACGTAGCCCCGGCCAGCCAGCTCGCGCACGCGAGCTCGCACGTCCTTCAAGAACGCGCTGCGGTGGGTCCCCTGCTCGTACTCGGACCCGGCCTCGACCCAGCGGGCGTAGTTGGCCACCGGGAACTTGGCATCGAGGTGAAGGACGAGCCCCTTGGCAACACGATCGTGAAGTCGGGCACGGCGCCCGATGCCAGCGCCCGCTGCTTGACGTAGCTCACCCCTTCGACCAGGCCCGCGGCTCGCAACACGTCGTCGGCGATGCGCTCCCCCCACTGACCCCGGGCCTTGGGGTTGGCGAGGACCTGGCGCAGGGCACCGTCGGTGGAGGCGAGACTGACAGTCTGGTCGACCGTGGCCCGGAGCTGGGCGGACAGCTCCCCGTGCTGGCGGGACCGCTCGGCCTCGAGCCGTGACACGACCGCCGTGACCCGGGCCAGCTCGTCGGAGAGCGAGCGCAGCTGGCCGTCAATCAGGCCCGGGTGGACCCCAGCCGCTCGTCGGCAACCGCGACCATGGCATCGACCGCGTCGGCGCCGGCGCCGGCGCCGGCGCCGGCGCCGGCGGAGCTTCCTCTCACGGCGACGAGCACGACCACGGCCACGGTCAGGCCGCCGACCAGAGCGGGCACCAGCGCCAGGGCCACGAGCACGGGCGGTTGTTCCACGACGACCACCCTAGGAAGGCGGTGAGACAGGAACCGGTGGCGCCCTCACCACGAGCGGGCCCAGGCTGGCGGCACCGAGACCGGCACCGGCGGCGAGGACCGTGAACACCATGCGACCGTAGTGAGAGCGCACCTGAGGCGCCAGAGCCGGTCGCAAGCATTGACCGAGCGCTTTCGATCGCCAGGAGGGCCGCCAAAGGTAGCGACGGTGGCGTGGGAGAAGGGGCCATTTCTGGTCCCGTCCGGCGCTGCACTGGGCTCGGCCTCCGTGCCGAGGGCAGGCGCGGTCCACTACGTCGGCCGCGCAGGCAAGCGCCTACAAGAACCCGAAGAAGTTCAGCTGGAAGATCCACAGCGAGGTCAGTGCCAGCAACCCGCGGGCGGGTGCACCGACACCGTCGCCGGACGCCACCCCAGCAAGGCGACGGCGCCCACGACGGCGGCGATGCCACCGGGTTGGCGGCAAGCGCGTCGCCGAGCCGGAGATCGACGGTGGCGACCACGCTCATGGTCATCCGCGCAGCGGGCAGGGGACGCCGGTGAGCTCACGCAGCGGGCAGCCGACGCCGAGCTACACCGGGAGCAGGGAGATGAGGACGGCGCCGCTCGACGGCCCCCACTCATGTCCCCGGCGGCTTGCCGAAGCTGCCGGGGGGAGGCGGCCAGGCCGGGGCGGGGACGACGACGGTGGCGCTCAGCTTGTCATGCCAGGTCTGCTTCTCCCGGTCCCACAGCATCCACAAGTAGCCGAGCGCGAACGGCAGGGCCGACAGGTAACTGCTCAGGTGGCGCAGCAGGGCGGTACCCCACCCCAGGGGACCGCCGTCGATGCTGCGCACCACGCGGATGTCGAGCACCTTCTTGCCGACGGTCTGGCCGGACGGACCTCCCTCGAAGAAGCCGTAGTAGAGGAGCGACACCGCGAAGCTGAGCACCAGCCCCGTCGCTTCATCGGTGAGGGCCCGCACAACGGTGTTGACGATCCCGAGGAGGATGGCGTCGATCACCACCGCGGCGAGGCGTGACCAGAAACCTCCTCGTGGCCCACTCGGCCCGGCCGGGGGCGGGACCGAGCCCCCGTAGGGCGACGCCGAAGGCGGAATCTCGTACCCGGGCGGGGGAGGCGGTGGCCCGTAGGGCGGGGCCGGCGGGGGTCCGCTGGGGACGCCGGAGCCGGTCCACCCCGGTCCCTCGGTACCGGACGGAGGGGACGAAGGGCCCACTCCCGCGACATTAGACCGCCGCGCCACCCGGCTGACGAGCGGTCAGGTCAGCTCAGGCCGAGCTGGCGCGCACACGCGGGCCACGGGCTCCACCCGTCGCGGGCCTGCAGGCGTCGGGCGGCCTCGTCCTGGGTCTGGGGGGCGGCCTGGTGAGGGAGGCCGCCGTGGCCAAGGGAACGCCACGTGGGAACCGAGAACTGGTAGGCACCGAAGTAGCGCCCACCCTTGGTGGCGCGGTAGTCACCCCCGGACTCACACGCGCGGAGGCGTTCGAAGTTCTTCGGGGTGGGGGGCGCTGCACCGGCGTGGGCGGCGGCCGTGTCGAGGTCGGTGACGGTGACGGGGACGGCCAGCAACAGGGCGGCGACCAGGCGCGACAGGGAACGAGCAGGCATTCTTCCTCCTTGGGCAGCCTTCACGGGCTTGACGATGGGGGAACGGCCACGCGCCGACGATGTCACGGCGGACCGAAGCCAGCACTGTAGTTTCTCGGGCCCGAGCCGTGCACATCGGGAACGCCTCCGCCGCCGGCTCGGCGGCGTGGTTGGCCGGGAGCCGAGGACCGTAGCCCTGCCGCCGTTTGCCCTCTTCCCGCCCACCCGCTCGGCCCTGTTCGGCCCTTTCGGCCACGGGTGCGAGCCAGGTCAGGCCAAGGTCAGGAGGAAGGCGGCGGTTCCAGGTGCACCACCCGGGTGCGGGTCAGCTCGTCGAGCAGCTCCGGGCCGTAGCCGAAGCCGTCACCCGAGATGCCGTGTGGCGTGGCGGCACCGCCAGGCGCCCCACCGAATGCGGCGTTGATCTTCACCGTCCCCACGGCCAGCTCCCTCGTCGCCCGCTCGGCGTGGCCCATGTCGGCGGTGAGGACGACCGCGGCCAGGCCGTAGCGGGTGGCGTTGGCCAGCCGCAGTGCCTCGTCGAAGGTGTCGACCACCTGGACGGCGGCGACGGGTCCGAAGGTCTCTTCCTCAACCACCGCCATGCCGGGTGCCACCGAGGTGAGCACCGTCGGGGGGTAGTACGACCCGGCTCCCTCGACCGGTGCTCCACCGCACCGGAGCTCGGCGCCGGCATCGACGGCGGCGCGAACGTGGCCGTCGACCACGTCGCGCTGACCATCGTCGATCAGGGGCCCCATGTCGGTGGACGGGTCGGTACCCGGACCGAGGCGCAGCGACTTGGCCCGGCTGACGAGCTCGTCCACGAACTCCTCGGCCACGTCCCGGTGGACGTAGACCCGCTCGATCGACGTGCAGATCTGCCCGGCGTTGGCGAAGCACCCTACCGCTGCCTGCTCGGCGGCCCACACCGGGTCGACCTCGGAGTCGACGATCATGGCGTCCTTGCCACCGAGCTCCAAGAGCGCCTTGGCGCCGCGGGCGGCGCAGGCCGACGCCACCGAGCGACCGGTGGCGACAGAGCCGACGTGGACGACGATGTCGACCTCGGGATGCGCGGCAAGGGCGGCGCCCACGCTGCCATCACCCACCGCCAGCTGGAGCACCCCGTCGGGCAGCTCGCGGTTGAGCAGCTCGATCACGGTGGCCGTCGACAGCGGTGTCTTCTCGCTCGGCTTGCAGATGACGGTGTTGCCGACGACCAGGTTGGCGGCGATCTGGGCGCAGGCGATGGCGACGGGGTCGTTCCACGGGAGGCACAGCGCAGCCACCCCCCGACTCACCGGCATCATCCAGTCGGCGCCTGGCGTTGACCCCTGCAGCGACCGACCGCGGTGCAGCGGGCCGAGCTCGGCGTACTGCTCGAGCGCGGCGATGCCCGCTTGGACGCCACCACGGGAGTCGGACAGGGGCTTGCCGCCCTCTCTGGTCTGCAGGAGGGCGATGCCCTCGACCTCGGCCCGCAGTCTTGCCACACCGAGCTTCACCAACGAGGCCCGCTGGGCGGGAGCGGTGCGCTCCCAGGCAGGATGGGCGGCTCGGGCGGTGGCGACCAGCTGCCCGGCATCGCTGCACGGCAGCCGGGCGATGGTCTCGCCGGACGAGGGGTCGGTGACGTCGATGACGGACATGGAGCGCTGGGTGCCCAGCCCAGCCACCTCCTAACCCTTCCAGCACAACGGAACAGCTGGCGGCGGGGAGCCGGCGATCCGAGAGCGGGCGTCCGGCCGCGAGACCCGCTTCCGGTCACAGCCCTGCGGCGATGAGGCGAAAGGGAGGTGAGGCTCGGGGAAGCAGTAGGCGGTGCCGAGGGTGAGCACGAAGCTGGCGAAGACCTCGACGGTGAGGGAAGCCCGCCCTCGACCGGGATCGTGACCCGGCGACGTCTCGTTCGAGCAGGTGCAGCGCCAGGAAACTCCGGCCCAGGGCGTCGGGAGCAGGGACCGGACAGGAGAAGCCTGGGCGCTGGCTCGGATAGCCGAAAGGGAACGGGCCGGCGGGGTGACCGGGAGGTGATCGGCGAAGCGGGTGAGCGGCCCTTCGTCGATCGTCGGCTGGGAGAAGCCGTCGCGGTAGCCGAAGTGAGCCACCTTCCCGGGCAGGGCGTCACCGTCGTGGTGGGGAAGCTCCTCCACCCGCCCGGTCACCCTCAGCTTCCCCACGCCTCTTCGAAAACGCGAGCTCCGAGCCGGAGCCGAAGAGGACCGCCGGCGGTTTCGCGGCAAGGGAGGTGGGTAGGTCGCCGTCGCCGGTGGATCACCGCCGGTCACACGAAAGCGGCGCACGACGCCGTCGGCGACGTCTGAGGAGAGCCATGCGCCAGAAGGGCAAGTCAAAAAGCAGCAACACCGTCGTCCGAGCTCTCAACGATCTCGGCCTGGCCACCTGGTTCGGTGGATCCCTCATGGGCGCCATCGGCCTCAATGGCGCGGCGGCCGAGGTCGACCAGCCTCATGAGCGAGCCCGGGTGGCCAACGCCGGTTGGTCCCGATGGACCCCGGCCAACCTGGCCGCCATCGGTGCCTACACCGTCGGGTCCCTGGCGGTCGCCGGCGCCAACCGAGGCCGCCTGGTGGGCCAGAAGGGCGTACCCAGGATGTCCCTGGCGAAGACCGCCCTCACCGCCGCGGCCATGGCCACCACCGCCTACAGCCGCGTCCTGGGCCAGAAGGTGATGGATGCCTCCACCCCACCGGTCGAAGGAGCCACCGAGCCGAGCGGCTCCACCCCCCCCGAGGTGGCCAACGCCCAGCGCCAGCTGAAGGTGCTGCAGTGGGCCGTGCCCGCGCTCACCGGAGCCCTGATGGTCATCGACTCGAGGATGAGCGAGCAACAGCGCCCGCTCGAAGTCGCCAAAGGCGTGGTGCAACGGCTCAACCCCGCCGCCTGAGCGGGGTCCCCAGGGGGCGGGCGACGAAGACACCGAGGTGAACGAGCCTCCGCCTGTCGACCGCTTCGTGGTCGTCGAGAGCACGACGGCGCTCTTGCTCGGACACCGCCCAGCGCTCGAGGCCTGAGAGAGGAGGTCCCGCCCGTTCGGGCGGGACCTCCTCGACGTCTCAGGGGTGGCGAGCCGGCTCCTCGGCGCCGCGGCCTTCGCTCCTGCGGTTGCTTTTGCCGTTGCCCTTGCCGTCGCCCTCCCCCGACGGGGATGCCGCCGCCACGGTGACGGGCCGGTCGCGTTCGTTGAAGCCGACGGTGGTGCCCTCGTCGAGCGGATCGGTGATGTGGAACGGGACCGAGGTCACCACGGTGTTGCGACGGAACAGCAGGCGCCCCTTGAGGAGCAAGGCGCTCTGGTTGTGCAGCAGCTGCTCCCACCACCGGCTGAGCACGAACTCGGGCAGCACCACCGTGATGATGTCGTTCTCATAGGCGGCGTCCAGCTCGTCGAGGTACTTCAGCACGGGCTGGGTCAGCTCGCGGTACGGCGAGTAGCGCAGCTCGAGCTCGACGTCGACGTGATAGCGATCCCACTGCTCGCGGATGGCCTGGGACTCGTCGGTGCTCGACACCACCGACAACGCGATGAGCCGGTCGGGCGACAGCGACTTGGCATAGGTCAGGGCCGCTAGCACCCCCTGGTGGACGCCGCCCACCAGCACGACCACGGTGTGGGTGTGGGGCAGCGGCCGATAGCCCTCGGGGACGGCGAGCACCGCAGCGACCCGCTGGTAGTGGCGGTGGATCCCCCGCAGGAGGATCACGATGAGCGGGATGACGATCGCCGGGATCCAGGCGCCGATGGTGAACTTGGAGATCACCACCACGGCGAGGACGAGGAAGGTGGCCACCGCACCGACGCCGTTCACCGCGATGTTGCGCTGCCAACCCCTTTCCCGGACGCGAAGGTGGTGGCGCACCATCCCCGCCTGCGACAGCGTGAAGCCGGTGAAGACGCCGACCGCGTAGAGCGGGATGAGGGCGGTGGTGATCCCCCCGAAGGCCACGACCAGCAGGGCAGCGGCTCCGGCCAGCACGAGGACGCCGTTGGAGTACACCAGCCGGTCGCCCCGATTGTGAAGCTGGCGGGGCAGGTAGCCGTCCTTGGCGAGGATCGAGGACATGCTGGGGAAGGCGTTGAAAGCGGTGTTGGCGGCCAGGATCAGGATCGCGGCGGTGGCCGCCTGGAGGGTGAAGTAGGCGAACGAGCTGCTGCCGAACACGGTGCCGGCCATGATCGACAGCAGGGTCTCGCCCCCCTCCTGGAGGGTCGGCTGCAGACGGTGGGCGAGAACGGAGATCCCGAAGAAGAACCCGGCAAGGATCAATCCCATGTAGACGAGGGTGATGCTGGCGTTCTTGGCCTCTGGCTCACGGAAGGCGGGCACCCCGTTGGAGATGGCCTCGATGCCGCTGAGCGCCACGGCGCCCGAGGAGAAGGCTCGCATCAGCGCCATGGCGGTGATCCCGGTGAGGAGGGCGCCGCCGTGGGTCAGCTCGTCCAGGGCGTGCTGGTTGGGCTCGAGGGCAGGGAGGTCACCCGAGAGCGACCGCACCAGCCCGACGACCAGGAGGGCGCCGAGGGTGACGGCGTAGACGTAGGTCGGCACCGCGAAGAGCCGACCGCTCTCTTTGACCCCCCGCAGGTTGATGGCCACGAGCAGCACGATGAAGGCCAGGCACAACTGGACTCGGCTCCCGCGCAGGCCGGGGAACGCCGAGGTGATGGCCGCCACCCCGGCGGAGACCGACACGGCAACGGTGAGGGTGTAGTCGACCAACAGCGAGGCCCCGGCCACCAGCGACGGGGTGATCCCCAGGTTGTCGCGCGACACGACGTAGGACCCGCCGCCGCTCGGGTAGGCGAAGATGGTCTGGCGGTAGCTGATGATCACGATGGCCAGCAGCACGACCACGATGACGGCGATCGGGATGAGGTACTCGAGCGCCTCCAGGCCCCCGAGCGGCACGAGCACGTGAAGGATCTCCTCGGTGGCGTAGGCCGTCGAGGAGATGGCGTCGGAGGCGAACACCGCCAGCGCCACCAGCTTGCCCAGGCGCTGATGCCCTTCCTCGCTGCTGGCGAGGGGCTTGCCCACGAGCAGTCGCTTCAACGTCGACATGCGCCTCCCCCTACCCTGCTGGTCGATCCTGCCCGGCCGAGGACAGCGTAGGTCAGCTGGGCGGCGGCGACTCCGTCCGAGTGCCGACGCGTCGGTACAGTTGCCTGCTCCGTCGCCGTACCGGGAGAGCCAACGTGCACGTCGTCGTCGTCGGATGTGGACGGGTGGGTTCGTCGCTCGCCGCCCTCGCCGCGGGCGAGGGCCACACGGTGGGGGTCATCGACAAGCGCCCGTCGGCGTTCGTCCGCCTTCCGGCCGACTTCACCGGCCGAGCCGTGACCGGCTTCGGCTTCGATCGCGACCGGCTGCTCGAGGCTGGGGTCGACGAAGCCGACGCCCTGGCCGCGGTCACGAGCGGGGACAACTCCAACATCGTCGTCGCCCGCATCGCCCGGGAGACGTTCGGCATCGAGCGTGTCGTCGCTCGCATCTACGACCCGGGTCGGGCCGCCATCTATGAGCGGCTCGGCATCCCGACCGTGGCCTCGGTGGCGTGGACCACCGATCAGGCCCTGCGAAAGCTCCTGCCGGCGGAGATACGTACCGAGTGGACCGACCCCAGCGGTAAGGTGTGCGTGGTCGAGCGGGCCCTGCCTCTCGCTTGGGCGGGACGACCGCTCGGGGAGCTCGACGAGCCTGGCCGGTGGCGCCTGAGCGCGCTCACCCGGGCGAGCCAGGCGCAGGTGGCGGCCGCCGATCTCGTGGGCCAGGAGGGTGACGTGTTGCTGTTCAGCGCCGCCACCACGGAGGTGTCGGCTCTGGAGGAACGCCTCGCCGGTGGGGCCGAGACGGCCGGCGGCTCGGCCCCGAGCAAGAGGAGGCGAGGCTGATGCGGGTGGTGATCGCCGGGGGCGGCAACGTGGGGAAGTACATCGCCACCGACCTCCGGGGCTCCAACCACGAGGTGCTCGTGCTGGAGCAGTCGCCGGAGGTGGTGGAGCGCGCCCGAGCATCGGGCGAGCACCCCGGCGTCGAGTTCAAGGTAACCGACGCCTGCGAGCTGAGCGCCCTCCTGGAGGCCCACCTGGAGACGGCCGACGTCGTCGCCGCGGTCACTGGCGACGACGAGGACAACCTGGTGATCAGCCTGCTGGCCAAGCAGGAGTTCGGGGTCCCGAGGGTGGTCGCCCGGGTCAACCACCCCAAGAACGAGTGGCTGTTCAACGAGACGTGGGGAGTCGACGTCGCCGTGTCGACCCCGCACCTGCTCACCGCCCTCGTGGAGGAGGCCGTCACCGTCGGCAGCCTCGTGCGGCTCCTCCAGTTCGAGGGCGGCAAGGCCCGGCTCGTGGAGGTCACCCTCGCCGAGTCGTCTCCGGCGGCGGGGGTGACCGTGGTCGACCTCAACCTGCCGCGCGATTCCACCGTGGTGGCCATCATCCGGGCCGACCATGTGGTCGTACCGAGAGGCGACACGTTGCTGCTCGCCGGTGACGAGGTGCTGGCGCTCGTCACCCCCGGCTCGGAGACGGCGGTGCGCAGCGCCTTCGTCGGGGAGTGAGGTCAAGCCTCCAAGCAGAGGTTCGGGCGGTACCGAGCTGGTGTCCGGCACCGCTGCCGTGGGCCTTCGCGTCGATCCACCTCCTGGAGTCGGAGGCGGGGTGGGGTGCCTACGGGAGCAGCGTGTAGGCGGGGTTGACCAGCGTGAGACGGGAGCGCTCCCGGCGGACGACGCCGTCGAGGATCACCCCTCGTCCCGGATCGAGGCCCCGAATGGCGCGGCGCCCGGTGAACACGGCCACGGCGGAGCCGGTCCCGTCGTCGACGGTGGCCTCGAGGCTGGGGCTTCCGGAGCGGGGCACAACCCGCAGGCTGGTGACCTCGCCGACCACCCGGACCGGACACCGCAACGGGCAGTCGCCGAGGTCGGCGCTTCCGAGCTTCACCGTCTGGAAGCGAGTCGAGAGACGCTCGTGCTCGAGGTCGTCGACGCTGACGTTGAGCCCGCGGACCAACTTCTTCAGTCCCACGGGGCCAGCGTAGCCAGTGCCGTCCCGGGCGCCGATGGTCTCGGGGATACCCTCGCCGTCGGTGAGCACCCGCAAGTTGATCGTCGCCGCCCTGGTGTGCGGGCTGGCCATCCTGGTGGCGGCCGCGGTGCAACTGGTGCTGCTGAGCCGGTGACGTGGGCCCGCCGACGTGCTGTTCGCCGATCGGACCGCCTGGGTAAGCGCCAATAATGAGAGACACGAGCCGAAAGCTCACCGCCGGCCTCTTCGCCGCTGTCCTCGCGCTGGGCCTCAGTGCCTGCACCGACGAGGACAGCGACGGCGCGACGACCGACGAGAAAGTGGGCAACGTCGACGACGCCGTCGACCAAGGCGCCGACGAGGTGCAGCAGGAGGTCCACGAGGGCCAGCACCACGCCGAGTAGCTCCTCGAGGTTCGAGAGCCGCCAGCGCAGCCCGTCTCGCCGGCCGGCTGCTCACCCGGATTTGCAGGGGACGACCACTCGGCGCCGGGACGAGGCACGAGCGGTAGCCTGAGGCCTCGGCGTCCGAAGGAGGAGCGGGATGGCCGAGGAGTACGACGTCGTCATCGTGGGTGGCGGTCCTGGTGGCTACGCCGCCGCCCTCTACGCGGCATCGGCCGACCTGTCGGTTGCCCTGGTAGAGCGAGACCGGGTGGGGGGCACGTGCCTGCACCGGGGCTGCATCCCGGCGAAGGAGCTGCTGGAGACCGCCTCGGTCGTACGGACGGTCGCCGGGGCCGAGGAGTTCGGCGTGGCCACGCCCGCCCCCACCGTCGACCTCGGCGTGAGCATGCGACGCAAGCAGCAGGTCGTCGACAACCTGTGGAAAGGCCTCCAGGGTCTGTTGCAGCGACGGGGCATCGCCACCTTCACCGGCACCGGCCGCCTGGCCGGCGGTGGGGTGGGTGGGCGTGTGGTGGTGTCGTCCGAGCACCAGCCCGACCAGGAGCTTCGAGCCGACCACGTGGTGCTGGCCTCGGGCTCGGTGCCCCGCACGCTGCCCGGCTTCGAGGTCGACGGTCGATTCGTGCTCAGCTCCGACGAGGTGCTGACCATGAGCGACCTGCCGGCCTCGGCCGCGGTGATCGGCGGTGGTGCCATCGGCTGCGAGTTCGCCTCGATGCTGGCCGATCTCGGGGTTCGGGTGACCCTGCTCGAGGGCCTGGCGAAGATCCTCCCCGGATGCGACACCGACGTCGCCGCCGTGGTGCGCAAGAGCTTCGAGCGGCGGGGCATCGACGTCCGTACCGGTATCGAGGTCCTGGGCCACACGCCAGGTACCACCACCACCGCCGTAATGCTCGACGGCGGCGAGTCGGTCGAGGTCGAGCGGGTGGTGGTGTCGGTGGGCCGGCGACCGCTGTCGGAGACCCTGGGCTTGGAGGGCACCGCCGTCGAGGTGGACGAACGGGGTTTCGTCAAGATCGACCAGACCTGTCGCACGACCTGCGCGGGGGTGTGGGCGGTCGGCGACGTGGTCGCCACCCCCCAGCTCGCCCACGTCGGCTTCGCCGAGGGCATCGTGGCCGTCAAGGACATCCTCGGCGAAAACCCCCTCTCCGTGCAGTACGACCGGGTGCCGTGGTGCATCTACTGCCACCCCGAGGTCGCCTTCGCCGGGCACTCCGAGGAGTCCGCCCGCCAGGCCGGCCACGATGTGGTGGTGGCCACTCACCGCTTCCGGGGGAACGGGCGGGCGCTGATCGTCGGCGAGCCCGACGGCTTGGTGAAGGTCATCGCCGCCCGCGGGGACGACGGGGCCGCAGGCCAGGTGCTCGGCGTGCACATGGTCGGCCCCTGGGTCACCGAGCAGCTCGGGCAGGGTTACCTCGCCGTCAACTGGGAAGCCACCGTCGACGAGGTCGCCGAACTGGTACAGCCCCATCCCACCCTCTCCGAGGCGTTCGGTGAGGCCGTGATGTCCCTGACCGGTCGCGGGCTCCACGGCTGATGACCAACGCCTCGCTGCCGCAACTCGGCTTCCGAAAGGGGGTCGACGTCTGATGGCGAACGTGACCATGCCCCAACTCGGGGAGACGGTGACCCAGGGGACCATCACCCGGTGGTTCAAGCACGTGGGCGACCAGGTCGCCGCCGACGAGGTGCTCTTCGAGGTCTCCACCGACAAGGTCGACTCCGAGGTTCCCTCTCCGGCGGCAGGGTACCTCACCGAGATCCTCGTCCCCGAGGGCGGCACGGTCGACGTGGGGGCCACCCTGGCCGTCATCGCCGACGCCCCGCCCCGCACCACCGAAGCGGCGTCAGACGACGAGGAGGCGCCGCCAGCCTCCGACGCGTCCGCGCCCCAGCCACCGGTGGCTCCTGATCGCTCGGGCGGCGGCGAGGGCCGACACGGCACCATCCAGGCGACGGCGGCGGAACGGGCGCAGCCGTCGCCGAGCCCAACCGCCCGGAACGCGGCGGATGGCGCCAGCCCGAGGGGGGACCCCGGGGCATCGCCGGCCCCGGCGCCCGTCGACGAGGCTCCGGCCCGGGCCACCCGCCTGTTGTCGCCGGTGGTGCGCCGCTTGGTCGCCGAGCACCAGATCGATCCCGACTCGATCATCGGGACGGGAGCCGGAGGGCGCATCACCCGCAACGATGTCCTGGCCCTGGTCGAGTCGGGCGACGGCGGCCTCAAGCGGGCCGCACCGCTCCCAACCCCCCCGACCACGCCGAAGGCATCTCCGGTCCCCCTCCACGTCGATCGCGGCGACGAGGTGGTCCCGTTCTCCAACATCCGCCGGCGCACCGCCGAGCACATGAGCCGCTCCAAGGCCACCGCGGCCCACGCCATGATCGTCGTCGAGGTCGACTACGAGGGCGTCGACCGGGTTCGCCTGGCCGAGAAGGACCGGTTCAAGATCGAGGAGGGGGCCAATCTCACCTACCTGCCGTTCGTGAGCCGGGCCGTGGTCGACGCCATCCGGGAGTTCCCGCTCCTCAACGCCTCGGTGGGAGACGAAGAGCTGGTCGTGCACCGCGCCGTGCACCTCGGCGTCGCCGTGGACTTGCACTTCGAGGGCCTGATGGTCCCGGTCATCCACGACGCCGACGGCAAGCGCCTCCGGGTGCTGGCCCGGGAGGTGGCCGAGCTGGCGGCCCGGGCTCGCAGCCGCAAGCTCGGACCCGACGACATCGCCGGAGGGACCTTCACCATCACCAACCCCGGCCCGTTCGGCACGCTGGTCACCGGGGCCATCATCAACCAGCCCCAGGTCGCCATCCTCGCCACCGACGGAGTCGCCAAGCGCCCGGTCGTGGTGGCGCTCCCCGACGGGTCCGACGCCATCGCCGTGCACCCCGTCGGCAACCTCGCCCTCACCTTCGACCACCGGGCGGTCGACGGTGCCTACGTCGCCGCCTTCCTGGCCAAGGTCAAGCAGATCCTCGAGACCCGGGACTGGGCGGCCGAGCTGGCGTGATCGTCGTGCCGGTCGACCAACACCCGGCCGCCCCCTCGGCATGACGTTGCGGATCCGGTGGCTGGGGCGGGTCGGCTACCACGACGCCCTGGCCCTCCAGCGCGGGCTGGTCGCCTCGTCGGCCGACGACCACCTGCTGTTGCTCGAGCACCCGCCGGTGATCACCCTCGGGGTGCGGGCCGACCTCGGCCACCTCTTGGTGCCGCCGGCATCGGTGGGGGCCGAGCTGATCCGCACCGACCGCGGAGGCGACGTCACCTACCACGGCCCCGGACAGCTCGTGGCCTACCCCGTCCTGCACCTGCCCGGCAAGCGAGGTGGGGGGATGGTCGACACCGCGGCCTACGTCGGCTCTCTCGAACAGCTCGTCATCGACGTCCTGGCTGACCTCGGCGTGCCCGACGCCGAGCGTCATCCCCGCCACCGCGGGGTGTGGGTGGGGGGGGCCAAGGTCTGCGCCGTCGGGGTGCGCCTCACCCGGGGCCGCTCGATGCACGGCTTCGCCCTGAACGTCGCCCCCGACCTGTCGATGTTCGACCACATCGTGCCGTGCGGCATCAGCGGCGGACGGGTCACGTCACTCGCCGCGCTCGGCATCGACACCACCATGGCCGCCGTCGTCGACGCCGTCGCCGCTCGCGCCGCTCAGCGCTGGGGGCACAGAGGTACCGAGCGCCAGGACTTGGCGTGGGCGGGCGACGTTCACGATCCCTCGACCCTCGGTCGAGACCTGGTCTCGACCTCAGCTGGAGGGTTGGAAGCGACACCGGTACGCCTCGGCCGCCGGCTGTCGCAGGCCGGGGTGGCATCCGGTCTCCCCGTGGCCGAGCGCAAACCGCCATGGCTCCGGGCGCCAGTGCGCCGGGGGCGGGCGGTCCAGGACCTGGCCGCCACCATGCGGTCGCTCGAGCTCACCACCGTCTGCGAGGAAGCGGGCTGCCCGAACCTGTCGGAATGCTGGGCCGAGGGGACGGCTACGTTCATGATCAACGGCGCCCGCTGCACCCGGGCATGTGGGTTCTGCCTCGTCGACACCCGCCGTCCGGAAGCCCTGCCCGCCGGGGAAGCCGAGCGGGTGGCCGAAGCGACGGCACGGATGGGCCTCGAGCACGCCGTGGTGACCGCGGTCGCCCGCGACGACCTGCCCGACGGAGGGGCGAGCGCCTTCGCCGCCACCGTGGTCGCCGTGCGCCGGCGGGTTCCTGGCTGCGCCGTGGAGGTGCTCATCCCCGACTGCAAGGGCGACCCCGTGGCGTTGGCGCGGATCTTCGCCAGCTATCCCGACGTGCTCAACCACAACCTCGAGACCGTGCTGCGGCTGCAGCGGGCGGTGCGCCCCTCGGCCGGCTACGCCCGATCGCTGGCGGTCCTGGCTCGTGCCAAGGAGGCCGGCCTGGTGACGAAGTCGGGCATGGTGCTGGGGATGGGCGAGGCCGACGACGAGGTCGTGGGCGCTCTGGCCGATCTCGCCGCGGTGGGCGTCGACATCGTCACGCTGGGCCAGTATCTACGGCCCACCAGCCGCCACCTGCCCGTGGCCCGGTGGGTGGAACCGGCCACCTTCGCCGCCCTCGCTCGGGCCGGCGAACGCCTCGGCATCGGCCACGTGGAGGCCTCGCCCCTGACTCGCTCGAGCTACCACGCCAAGGGGGCCGCCCACGCCCTCCACGCCTCGTCGCCCGCCTCACCTGCCCCTTGGCGTTACGACGGCGGTACGGCTTGAACAACGGCCGCTGAAAAGGGATCATTTCCGCCAAGCGGCGGGCACACCGCTGCTAGCGTGGGCGGGGCCACGCGACAAAAGGGACGAACTTCCTGGACCAACCCGGTCCCAGGAGTTTCCTTCGATCAGGGGAGAAAGAACCTATGAGTCCATCCCGACGACAGAGGTCGCGGTCGGCAGCGGCGTTGGCCGTCTTCCTGGCTGCGACCCTCAGCGTCATCGGCTTCAGCGGCACCGCCGGTGCCGCCAAGCAAACGGGTAGAGGAAGCGCCACGGGCATCGTCGCCGACAGCGAGCTGCTCGACATCGAGCCCACCCCGCTGGCGGAGTTCCCACCCGGGGAGCGCGAGACGGAGATCGAGGTCGACCTCAGCCCACTGGTCCTGGCGTGTGTCCTCACCGCCGAGAGCGTGGGTGCGAAGGGCAACGACGGCTTCGTGGAGAGCAACGCGAGCGTGGCCGAGGCCACCATCCTGGGCGAGGACGAGTGCCCAGGCGGCGACGAAGATGACAACGGCGCCAATGACAACGGCGCCAATGACGGCGGGAACAACGACGGCGGCGACGGCGGGGGTCTCCTCGGCGACGGCCTGCTCGGCGGTGGCAACGACGGCAACGACGGCGGGAACAATGACGGCGGCGACGGGCTGGATCTCGGCGACGTCCTCGACGACCTGCTCGGCGAAGACGGCCTGCTCGACCTTGGTGACGACGGGATCTTCGTCGAGGCCGTCACCAGCGAGTGCCGAGCCGACGAGGACGGGGTCGAAGGCGACTCGGAAGTGGTCGGCCTGGAGGACGACACCCTGCTCAGCCTCAACGGCTTGGATCTCGACCTCGGCATCCTCGAGGTCGCGGTCGGCGAGGAGATCGTCGACGAGGACGAGAACAGCATCATCGTCCGTGGTCTGCGGGTGACCGTGCTGCCCGACGACGGCGGGGAGCCGCTGCTCGAGGTCATCCTGGCCGAGTCCCGTTGCCAGTTCGACGACGACAAGAAGGACGAC